>NZ_JBHWBW010000066.1:8521-24459 GCF_042735675.1 Kitasatospora sp. NPDC059571 | reverse complement strand
GGTGCGGGCGGGTCTCTAATGGTCCGGTCCGGACGGACGCACCCTCCCCCGTGGAACGAGGCAGCGATGCACGAGATGTCGATCGCCACGGCCGTGGTGGAGCAGGTCGAGAGCGCCGCGCCGCCGCCCGGTGCCGGGCGGATCGAGTCGGTACACCTGGAGGTCGGCCAACTGGCCGGCGTGGTGGCCGACTCGCTCCAGTTCTGCTTCGAACTCGTCTGTGCCGGAACGGCCCTGTCGGGCGCCGAGCTGCACACCGAGACCGTGCCCGCCCGCGCCCGGTGCTCCGACTGCGCCACGCAATGGGCGGTCGGCAGCCCGCCGGACCTGTGCTGTCCGGGCTGCGGCGGGGCCCGCACCGAGCTGCTGAGCGGGCGCGAGCTGCGGATCCGCAGCGTCCGGTGGGCGGACTCACCCGTCCACGCCGACCAGGAAGGCTGACCCATGTGCCGCGAACTCGATCTCCAGCAGGCCGTGCTCGCCAAGAACGACGACGGCGCCCGTGAACTGCGGGCAGCGCTGGCCGCCCGCGGAACGGTCGCGGTCAACCTGCTGTCCAGCCCGGGCAGCGGCAAGACCGCCCTGCTGGAGGCCGAGTTGCGGCTTGCCGTGGCGCGCGGCATTCCGGCCGCGGCGCTGACCGCCGACCTCGCGACGGAGAACGACGCGCTGCGGCTGGGGCGTTCGGGGGCGCCGGTGAAGCAGGTCCTCACCGACGGGCTCTGCCACCTCGACTCGGTCACCCTCCGCCGCTACCTGGCCGGCTGGCTGCCGGACGGCACCCGGCTGCTGTTCGTGGAGAACGTCGGCAACCTGGTGTGCCCCGCCTCGTACGACCTCGGCGAGAGCCTGCGGGTCGTGCTGGCGTCGGTGACCGAGGGCGAGGACAAGCCGCTCAAGTACCCGACCGCGTTCGGCCTCGCCAACCTGGTCGTGGTGACCAAGAGCGACCTGGCCGCGGCGGTGGAGTTCGACGAGGCGGCGTTCCTGGCCAACGTGGCCCGGGTCAACCCGGGCGTCGAGGTGGTCACCACCTCGGCGCGCTCCGGCCTGGGGGCGGGGCTGCTGCTGGAACGGGCCCTCGCGGTGCTCGACGGCGCACCCGTGCACCGGCCGGTGATGGCCTCCGACGGCGCCGGGCACCACGGGCACCGGCACGGCGACCACGACCACGACCACGACCACCCGCACGACCACGACCACGACCACGACCACGACCACGACCACGGTGCGGCTCGCCGGCACGCAGCGGCGGAGCGGTCGTGACGGTCGGGGAGCAGTCGGCCGTGCTCGTCGAGCGCCGCCGGGTGGCGGTGCGCGGCCTCGTCCAGGGCGTCGGCTTCCGGCCGTTCGTCCACGGGCTGGCCACCGAGCTCGGCCTCGCCGGCTACGTCACCAACACCGGTGACGGCGTACTGGCCGAGGTGGAGGGCCACCCTCTCGCGCTCGGCGCGTTCTGCCTGCGGATCGGCCGCGACGCACCGCCGCTCGCCGCCGTCGCCTCGGTCGAGCAGCAGGACCTCCCGGTGGACGGGCTCACCGGATTCACCATCCGGCCCTCGGCCTCGGGCGGCGGCAGCGGCCGCACCCTGATTCCGCCCGACGTGGCGACGTGCGCGGACTGCCTGGCCGAGCTCGCGGACCCGGACGACCGCCGCTTCCGGCACCCGTTCATCACCTGCACCAACTGCGGGCCGCGCTTCACCATCGTCACCGGCCTGCCCTACGACCGGGCATCGACCACCATGGCCGGCTTCCCGATGTGCGCCGACTGTGCACGTGAGTACACCGACCCTGCGGACCGGCGCTTCCACGCCCAGCCGATCTCCTGCCATGCCTGCGGGCCGCGCCTCACGCTGGAGCTGACGGGCGGCGAGCGGGCCGACGGCGCCGATGCGCTCGACCGGGCGCGGGCCGCGCTGGCCGGCGGCGCCCTGCTCGCGGTCAAGGGCATCGGCGGCTACCACCTCGCCTGCGACGCGGCCAACCCGGCCGCGGTGGCCGAACTGCGGCGCCGCAAGCGGCGCGGCGACAAGCCGTTCGCGGTGATGGCCGCCGACACCGCCGCCCTCGCCGTCCTGGTCGAGGCGTCCCCCGAGGAGCTGGCCCTGCTGGCCGACCCGGCCCGGCCGATCGTGCTGCTGCGCCGCCGCCCCGGTGCGGCGGGCCCGGCCGAGGCGGTCGCGCCGCGCAGCCCCGACCTGGGCGTGATGCTGCCCTACACACCGCTGCACCGGCTGCTGTTTGGCCTGCCCGGCGACCGGCCGGGGCCGCAGGTGCTGGTGATGACCAGCGGCAACCTCTCGGGTGAGCCGATCGTCACGGACGACGCCAGGGCCCGGGAAGTGCTCGGTCCGCTGGTCGACGGGATCCTGGCGCACGACCGGCCGATCCATGTGCCGTGCGACGACTCGGTGATGCGGGTGGTCGACGGCGAGGTGCTGCCGCTGCGCCGCTCGCGCGGCCATGCGCCGCGGCCGATCGCACTCCCGGTCGAGGTCCGGCCGGTGCTCGCGGTCGGCGGCGACCTCAAGAACGCCTTCGCGCTCGCCGAGGGCCGCACCGCCTGGCCGTCGGCGCACGTCGGCGACATGGACGACCTCGCGACGCTGCGCGGATTCGACCGCGCCGTCGAACAGTTGGCGGCCGTCACCGGGGTCCGCCCGACGCTGCTGGCGGCCGACGCGCACCCGCGCTACCGCTCCGCCGAATGGGCCAGGCGGCACGCCGGCACCCGCCCGGTGCTCACCGTGCAGCACCACCACGCGCACGTCGCCGCGGCGATGGCCGAGCACGGCCTGGACGGCAGCCGGCCGGTGCTCGGGATCGCCTTCGACGGCACCGGCTACGGCACGGACGGCGCGGTCTGGGGCGGCGAGGTGCTGGTCGCCGACTACGACGGCTTCCGGCGGTTCGCACACCTGGGCTACGTCCCGCTGCCGGGCGGGGACGCCGCGGTCGAGCGCCCGTACCGGATGGCGGTGGCCCACCTGTGGGCGGCCGGGCTGCCCCGCGACCCCGACCTGGCCTGTGTACGGGCCTGCCCCGCCGGGGAGTTGCGGCTGTTGGAGCAGCAACTGGCGCGTGGCTTCAACTGCGTGCCGACCTCGAGCATGGGCCGGCTCTTCGACGCGGTCTCCTCGCTCGCCGGGGTGTGCCACCGGGTCGGCTACGAGGCCCAGGCCGCCGTGGAGCTGGAGGCCGCCGCACTGGCCTGCCGCTCGTCCGGAACGCCCTACTCGTTCCGGATCCGGGAGGACGGCGGCCCGCTGGTGGCCGAGGCCGGCCCGGTCCTGGCCGCCGTGGTCGCGGACGTCCGCTCCGGCGCTGGCGCGGACGTCATCGCCCGGCGCTTCCACGGCGCCGTCACCGACCTGGTGGTGCGCCTCACGGTGCGCGCCGCCGAGCAGCACGGGCTGGACACCGCCGCGCTGACCGGCGGGGTGTTCGCCAACGCCCTGCTCGCCGCCGACTGCGCCCGGCGCCTGCGGTCCGCCGGGCTGACCGTGCTGCGGCACCGCCTGGTGCCGCCCAACGACGGCGGCCTGGCGCTCGGCCAGCTCGTGGTCGCGGGCCGGACCGACCGCTGAACACCCGGGGCCCGCGGCCCCGGCCGACCTGACGAGGGAGATACCCATGTGCCTGGCGGTGCCCGGCAGGGTGATGGAGATCGAGGAGCGGGACGGCACCCGAATGGCCGTCGTCGACTTCGGCGGCGTGGTCAAGGAGGTGTGCCTGGAGTACCTGCCCGACCTGGCGGTGGGCGAGTACGCCATCGTGCACGTCGGGTTCGCGCTCCAGCGCCTGGACGAGGAGTCGGCTCGTCGCACGCTCGATCTCTTCGGCGAACTCGGTCTGCTCCAGGAGGAGTTCGGCGACCCGTGGGAGGCCGCGGCCGGTCTGGGCAAGGAGGCGGAGAAGTGAAGTACCTGGAGGAGTTCCAGAACCCGGAACTGGCGCGGCTGCTGCTGGAGGACATCCGGTCCACGGTGACCCGGCCGTGGGCGCTGATGGAGGTGTGCGGCGGGCAGACGCACACCATCATCCGACACGGTATCGACCAACTGCTGCCCGAGGGCGTGGAGTTGATCCACGGACCGGGCTGCCCGGTGTGCGTGACCCCGCTGGAGGTCATCGACAAGGCGCTGGAGATCGCGTCCCGGCCCGACGTGGTGTTCTGCTCGTTCGGCGACATGCTGCGGGTGCCGGGCAGCGACCGCGACCTGTTCCGGGTGCGCAGCGAGGGCGGCGACGTCCGGGTGGTGTACTCGCCGCTGGACGCCCTGCGGATCGCCGAACAGAACCCGGACAAGCAGGTGGTGTTCTTCGGCATCGGCTTCGAGACCACCGCGCCGCCCAACGCCATGACGGTGTACCAGGCGCGCAAGCGCGACATCCGCAACTTCAGCCTGCTGGTCTCGCACGTCCGGGTGCCCCCGGCGATCGAGGCGATCATGCAGTCGCCGGACTGCCGGGTGCAGGGCTTCCTGGCCGCCGGGCACGTGTGCAGCGTGATGGGCACGGACGAGTACCCCGAGCTGGCCGAGCGGTTCCGGGTGCCGATCGTGGTCACCGGCTTCGAGCCGCTGGACATCCTGGAGGGCATCCGCCGCACGGTGCGCCAACTGGAGCGCGGCGAGGCGGCGGTGGACAACGCGTACCCCCGCGCGGTGCGCGACGAGGGCAACCCGGCCGCGAAGGCGATGCTCGCCGACGTCTTCGAGACCACCGACCGGGCCTGGCGCGGCATCGGGGTGATCCCGCAGAGCGGCTGGCGGCTCTCCGAGCGCTACCGCGCGTACGACGCGGAGCACCGCTTCCAGGTCGGCGGCATCACCACCTGCGAGCCGGCCGCGTGCCGTGCCGGCGAGGTGCTGCAGGGGCTGCTGAAGCCGCACGAGTGCGAGGCGTTCGGCACGGTCTGCACGCCGCGCACCCCGCTCGGGGCGACCATGGTGTCCAGCGAGGGCGCCTGCGCCGCCTACTACCTGTACCGCAGGCTCGGTGCACCCGCCGCGCCCGCCGCACCTCTGGAGGCGAGCCCCGTTGGCTGAGACCGAGACGCTCACCGCGCCCGACTTCTCGGGCTGGACCTGCCCGCTGCCGCTGCGCGACCACCCGCGGGTGGTGATGGGCCACGGCGGCGGCGGCGCGATGTCGGCCGAGCTGGTGGAGCACGTGTTCGCCCCGGCCTTCGGCAACCCGGTGCTCGCCGCGCTCGGCGACTCGGCGACGGTCACCCTCGGCGGGGCCCGACTGGCCTTCTCCACCGACTCGTTCGTGGTGCGCCCGCTGTTCTTCCCCGGCGGGAGCATCGGCGACCTGGCGGTCAACGGGACGGTCAACGACCTCGCCATGAGCGGCGCCACGGCGGCCTACCTGTCGTGCGGCTTCATCCTGGAGGAGGGCGTCGAGACCGCGGTGGTCGGCCGGGTGGCCGAGGCGATCGGGGCGGCGGCCCGGGCGGCCGGCGTGGAGATCGCCACCGGCGACACCAAGGTGGTCGAGGCCGGCCGCGGCGACGGGATCTACCTCAACACGGCGGGCATCGGGCTCATCCCGGCCGGCGTCGACCTGCGGCCGCAGCGCGCCGAGCCGGGCGACGTGGTGATCGTCAGCGGGGCGATCGGCCTGCACGGCGTGGCGGTGCTCAGCGTCCGCGAGGGGCTGGAGTTCGGGGTCGGCATCGAGAGCGACTGCGCGCCGCTGGGCGGGCTGGTGCAGGCGATGCTGGCGGTCACGCCCGATCTGCACGTGCTGCGCGACCCGACCCGGGGCGGCCTCGGTGCGGCGCTGAACGAGATCGCGGCGGCGGCCGGGGTCGGCGTGGTGCTGCAGGAGCGCCGCGTCCCGGTGCCGCCGCAGGTCGCCGGTGCGTGCGCGATGCTCGGCCTCGACCCGCTGTACGTGGCGAACGAGGGCAAGCTGGTGGCCTTCGTGCCGCGGGCGCACGCCGATGCGGTGCTGGCGGCGATGCGGGCGCACCCGCTCGGCGCCGAGGCGGCCGTGGTCGGCGAGTGCGTGGCGGAGCACCCCGGCATGGTGGTGGCGCGTACCGCACTGGGCGGCACCCGGGTGGTGGACCTGCCGATCGGTGAGCAGCTGCCGCGGATCTGCTGACCGCGGGCATCCGGGTCAGGTCGCGGCCGGCAACCTGGTGCCCTCCGGCAGGGCGCCGCCCTCGGCGAGCGCCGCGACCTGGCCGAGCACGGTGGCGTGCATCCGCTCGGCGGCGCGGCTGAGCGGGATGTCGCGGCCGTGCGCGAGGGTGATGGTGCGGCCGAGGCCGCGCCCGGTGAAGCGGGCGGTCGGCAGGCCCGAGCGGGCGGCGACCATGGCGGGGACGACGGCGGGGCCGAGGCCGGCCCGGACGAAGCCGAGCACCGCGTCCATCTCACCGCCCTCGACGGCGAACTCGGGCTCGAAGCCGGCGGCGCGGCAGGCCGCCAGGGCGCTGTCGCGCAGCGCGTACCCCTCGCGGAACATGACCAGCGGGCGGTCGCGCAGGGCGGTGACCGGGATCCGGCGGGCGGGCGGCGGTTCGGCGCTGACCAGCACCAGGTCCTCGTGGAGCAGCCGGGTGACGGCGAGGCCCGGCGGGTGCTCGCCGCTCGGCGGGGCGATGAGGAGGGCGAGATCGAGTTCGCCGGATCCGAGCGCGGCGGTGAGGTCGCCGGAGCCGCCCTCGCTGACCCTCAGGTCGACGCCGGGGTGGTGGGCGCGGAACGCCGCGAGGACGTCGGGCACGAGGCTGGTGCAGAGACTGGGCGGGGCGCCGAGGCGCACCCGCCCGCGGCGCAGCTGGACGGTCTCCTGGACGGCGAGGCGGGCGCTGTCGGCGTCGGCGAGGATCCGGCGGGCGAGCGGCAGCAGGGCCTCGCCGGCGTCGGTGAGCGCGATGTTGCCGCGCGTGCGGTGGAACAGCTCGCCGCCCAACTCCCGCTCCAGGGAACGGATCTGCTGGGAGAGTGAGGGCTGCGCGACGAGCAGCCGCTCGGCGGCGCGGGTGAAGTTGCGGAGGTCGGCGACGGCGGCGAAGTAGCGGAGCTGCTGGAGCTGCATGGCGCCATCCTAGGCTCGCACGATAGCCCGTTCCTATCGTGGCGAGCCGGAGCATGTCTTGGACGGCCCCCGGGCGGGCTTCCTACCGTGGTCGTCATGGCTGTGGCGAGTGGAACGGGTCGGCGGCAGTCCGCGGTGGCGGTGCTGTGGGGTTCGACGATCGGCAAGAAGGCGGTGATGGCCGCCAGCGGCGCGGTGATGCTGCTGTACCTGGTGGCCCACATGCTCGGCAATCTGAAGATCTTCTTCGGGCCGGACGACATCAACGGCTACGCGGCCTGGCTGCGGACCGTCGGCCAGCCGTTCCTCGGCCACGCCTGGTTCCTGTGGATCGCCCGGATCGTGCTGCTGGCCTCGGTCCTGGCGCACGGCGTCGCGGCGTACCAGCTGAGCCGGCGCGACCGGGCGGCCCGGCCGCAGAAGTACGCGCACCGCCGCCCGCGGTCCTCCTACGCGACCCGGACGATGCGGTGGGGCGGGGTGATCCTGGCGCTGTTCATCGTCTGGCACATCCTGGACCTGACCACCCTGACCGTGAACCCGCGGGCCGAGGAGGGCCATCCGTACCAGAACGTGGTGGCCTCGTTCTCGACCTGGTACGGCGGCGGGATCTACGTGGTGGCGATGCTGGCCCTCGGCCTGCACGTGCGGCACGGCTTCTGGAGCGCCGCGCAGACCCTGGGGGTCAACAACCCGCGGCGAGACCGGGTGTTGAAGGCGACGGCGAACGCCCTCGCGCTGGTGCTGACCGCCGGGTTCGTGTCCGTGCCGGTCGCCGTGATGATCGGAGCGGTGAAGTGACCCCGTACCTGGACTACACCGTCGGCGAGCCGGTGGCGGACGCCAAGGCGCCCGCCGGGCCGATCGAACAGCGCTGGGACCAGCGCCGGTTCGAGGCGAAGCTGGTCAACCCGGCGAACCGCCGCAAGCACACCGTGATCGTGGTCGGCACCGGCCTCGCGGGCGCCTCGGCCGGTGCCACGCTGGCCGAACAGGGCTACCGGGTGGTGCAGTTCTGCTTCCAGGACTCGCCGCGCCGGGCGCACTCGATCGCCGCCCAGGGCGGGATCAACGCCGCCAAGAACTACCGCAACGACGGCGACAGCGTCCGGCGGCTGTTCTACGACACCGTCAAGGGCGGCGACTTCCGCGCCCGCGAGTCCAACGTGCACCGGCTGGCGCAGATCTCGGTGGAGATCATCGACCAGTGCGTGGCGCAGGGCGTGCCGTTCGCCCGCGAGTACGGCGGGCTGCTGGACACCCGCTCGTTCGGCGGGGTGCAGGTGCAGCGGACCTTCTACGCCCGCGGGCAGACCGGCCAGCAGCTGCTGCTCGGCGCCTACCAGGCGCTGACCCGGCAGATCGCGGCCGGCGGCGTGGAGATGCACCCGCGCACCGAGATGCTCGACCTGGTGGTCGTCGACGGCCGGGCCCGCGGCATCGTCGCCCGCGACCTGGTCAGCGGCGAGGTCTCGACGTACCTGGCGGACGCCGTGGTGCTGGCCACCGGCGGCTACGGCAACGTCTTCCACCTGTCCACCAACGCGAAGAACTCCAATGCCACGGCGGTCTGGCGGGCGCACCGGCGCGGGGCGTACTTCGCCAACCCGTGCTTCACGCAGATCCATCCGACCTGCATCCCGCGCTCCGGCGACCACCAGGCGAAGCTGACGCTGATGAGCGAGTCGCTGCGCAACGACGGCCGGATCTGGGTGCCGAAGGCGGCCGGCGACACCCGGCCGCCGGCCGCGATCCCGGAGGACGAGCGGGACTACTACCTGGAACGGATCTACCCCTCGTTCGGCAACCTGGTGCCGCGCGACATCGCCTCCCGGGCCGCCAAGGCGGTCTGCGACGAGGGCCGCGGGGTCGGCCCGGGCGGCCAGGGCGTGTACCTGGACTTCGCGGACGCGATCGCCCGGCTCGGCCGGGACGCGGTGGCCGCCCGGTACGGCAACCTCTTCGAGATGTACGAGCGGATCACCGCGGAGGACCCGTACACGGTGCCGATGCGGATCTACCCGGCGGTCCACTACACCATGGGCGGTCTGTGGGTCGACTACGACCTGCAGACCACCGTCCCCGGCCTGTTCGCGATCGGCGAGGCCAACTTCTCGGACCACGGCGCCAACCGGCTCGGTGCGAGCGCCCTGATGCAGGGGCTGGCGGACGGCTACTTCGTGCTGCCGCCGAGCATCAACGACTACCTGGCCCGGCACCCGGTCGGGCCGGTCGCCGCCGACCACCCCGCGGTCGTGGAGGCGCAGGACGGCGTGACCGGCCGGCTCGCCCGGCTGCTGGCCGTCCGCGGTGACCGCACCCCGGAGTCCTTCCACCGCGAGCTCGGCGAACTGCTGTGGGAGCACTGCGGGATGGCCCGCACCGACGCGGGCCTGCGGCACGCGCTGGAGCGGATCCCGGTGCTCCGCGAGGAGTTCTGGCGGCGGGTCACCGTCCCGGGCACCGGCGACGCGCTCAACCAGTCGCTGGAGAAGGCCAACCGGGTCGCCGACTACCTGGAACTCGCCGAGCTGATGTGCCTGGACGCGCTGCACCGCACCGAGTCCTGCGGCGGCCACTTCCGCGAGGAGAGCCGCACCGAGCAGGGCGAGGCGCTGCGCGACGACGCGGCGTTCTCGTACGCGGCGGCCTGGGAGTTCACCGGCGGCGGCAGCGCCCCCGTGCTCCACCGCGAGGAGCTCGGCTTCGAGTACGTCCACCCCACCCAGCGGAGCTACGCATGAACCTCACCCTGCGGATCTGGCGGCAGGCCGGCCCGGACGCACCCGGCGGCCTCACCACCTACGAGGTCCGGGACATCAGCCCCGACATGTCGTTCCTGGAGATGCTGGACACCCTCAACGAGGAGCTGATCCTGCGCGGCGACGAGCCGGTCGCCTTCGACCACGACTGCCGGGAGGGCATCTGCGGCGCCTGCGGCATGGTCATCAACGGCCAGGCGCACGGCCCGCAGCCGACCACCACCTGCCAGCTGCACATGCGGCACTTCCGGGACGGCGACACGGTCGACGTCGAACCGTGGCGGGCCGCCGCGTTCCCGGTGGTCAAGGACCTGGTGGTGGACCGCTCGGCGTTGGACCGGGTGATCGGCGCGGGCGGGTACATCACCGCGCCGACCGGCAGCGCCCCGGAGGCGCACGCCACGCCGGTGCCCAAGGAGGCCGCGGACACCGCGTTCGAGCATGCCGAGTGCATCGGCTGCGGCGCCTGCGTCGCGGCCTGCCCGAACGGTTCGGCGATGCTCTTCACCGCGGCGAAGGTCGTCCACCTGAACGTGCTGCCGCAGGGCGCACCGGAGCGGGCGAGCCGGGTGCGCGGCATGGTCGGCGCGATGGACGCCGAGGACTTCGGCGGCTGCACCAACACCGGTGAGTGCGCGACCGCCTGCCCGAAGGGCATCCCGCTCTCCGCGATCGCCACACTGAACCGCGAGTTCCTGCGCACCCTGCGCTGAACGGGCAGCGGTCCGGCTACTCGTAGACCCGGGCCGCGCCCAACTGCTCGGCCACCGAGGCCCAGGTGACCGGTTCGACGGGCGGCGCCCAGGGCCGGCCGCCGGGCCGGTCGAGGACGGCCGCCAGCCAGGACGCCCAGGTGTCCAGCACGTCGGGCAGCCGGGCGTAGGACCAGCGGCCGCCGTCGCCCGTCCACCCGCCGCGGGCGGCCACGGCCGCCATCTCCTGCCGGTCGAGCACGAAGTCGGCCGCCAGCAGGGCGAGGTACCGGCGCAGCGCCTGCGGCGAATCGACGCCGTCCTCGGCGGAGACCGGCAGCGCGGCTGGTCCGACCGCTCCGGCCGGCGTCGCCGCCAGGGCGGCGCGGAGCTGTCCGGCGAGGCCGGACCAGCCGGGGTCGGCGGTGTCGTGGCCGTCCAGCACGGCGGCCCAGCGCAGCAGGAAGTCGTCGACGGACGGGGCGTCCGGGCCGAGTCCGGCGGCGAGGCGGGCCAGCAGGGCGATCATGTCGCCGCCGCTCGCCACGGTGTCGTCGGTGAGTCTCACAGCAGGTGAGGGTAGGGCCGGGCCGGGGCCTCCCGACAGCGCTTTTCCGCAGCCCACGGGCCTGCCCGACCGGTCCCGGCCGGGAACCCGCGGGCCGTCCCGATCGTCCTCCCCGTGGACGCACGACGGGCAGGGGCGAGGGTGGCGAGGCACGGACAGCGCGCGGGCGGCGACGCCGGGCGCGGGGCGGGACGGCGCGGCAGCGGCAGCGGCAGCGGCAGCGGCAGCGGCAGCGGCAGGGGTCTGCGCACACCCGTGCTGGTGAACCTTCTGCTCGGCGTCCTCGCGATCGTGCCGCTCGGACTCGCGCGGTGGCTGGTGACCGAGTGGCTGCCGATGGACTGCCACCGCACACCCGATCTCGCCTCCGCGGTGGCGGACTGCAACTACACGACGCTCGATCACGCGCCGATCGTGATGGGGCTGCTCGCGATCACCGGTGTGCCGGTGGCCGTCGCCGTCCTGGTGGCGGACGTCGTGCTCCCGCTGCAGCGCCGCCGCCGGCCGGGCCCGTGGCTTGCCTCGGCGCTGCTGGTGCCGGCGCCGTTCGCCGTGCTGCTGGCCCTGACCATGCTCTGACCACCGGCCGGGCCGGATCAGCCCGTGCCGGGCAGTTCCTGCTCGGTCCAGATGGTCTTGCCGCGGGCGGTGTACCGGCTCCCCCACCGGCTGGTCAGCTGGGCGACCAGGTACAGGCCCCGGCCGCCCTCGTCGGTGAGCCGGGCCCGGCGCATCCGCGGCTGGGTGCTGCTGCCGTCGGAGACCTCGCAGGTCAGGGTGTCCGCACGGATCAGTCGGACGCCGACCGGGCCGCCCGCGTAGCGGATCGCGTTGGTGACCAGTTCACTGAGCACGAGTTCGGTGGTGAAGACCAGGTCGTCCAGGCCCCACGCGGTGAGCTGCGCGGTGGCGTCGGCCCGGACCCGGGCGACGGCGGCCGGTTCGGGCCGCACCGACCAGGCGGCGGTGTCCCGGGCGGGCACGGCGCGGGTGCGGGCGAGCAGCAGGGTGACGTCGTCGCGCAGCCGGGTGGGCGGCAGGCCCGCGACGAGCTGGAGCGCGACCTCCCGCAGCGGCCGCTCCCCGCCGCCGACCCCGGCGAGCCGGCGCCGCAGTTCGGCCATGCCCTCGTCGATGTCGCCCTCGCCGCGTTCGATCAGCCCGTCGGTGTAGAGGGCGAGCACGCTGCCCGGTTCGAGGACGGCGTCGCTCGCCTCGAACGGCAGGCCGCCGACGCCGAGCGGCGGGCCCGGGGTCAGCGGCAGGAACTCGGCGGTACCGTCGGGCCGGGCCACCGCGGGCGGCGGGTGCCCGGCACTGGCCAGGGTGCAGCAGCGGGTCACCGGGTCGTACACCGCGTACAGGCAGGTCGCGCCGAGACTGCCGGGCTCGTGGCGGCCGGGGCCGGGTTCGTGGTGCTCGCCGGAGAGCGCCTCGTCCAGGTCGGCGTCGGCGACCACGTCGGCCTCGACCAGCAGCTGGGAGACCAGGTCGTCGAGGTGGACGAGGAGCTCGTCCGGCTCCAGGTCGAGGTCGGCGAGGGTGCGGACGGCGGTGCGCAGCCGGCCCATGGTGGCGGTGGCCTGGAGACCGTGGCCGGCCACGTCGCCGACGACCAGGGCGACCCGGGCGGAGGAGAGCGGGATGACGTCGAACCAGTCGCCGCCCACGCCGCCGGCGCTGTCGGTCGGCAGGTACACGCTGGCCGTGGAGACGGCGGCGACGGTCTTCACGGCGGGCGGCAGCAGGCTGCGCTGGAGGCCGACCGCGGCACGGTGCTCACGGGTGTAGCGCCGGGCGTTGTCGAGGGAGAGGCCGGCCCGGGCGGCGATCTCGGAGAGCAGCAGACGGTCGCCCTCGTCGTACGGGTCGCGCCAGCGGTCGCGGCGGATGGTGACCCGGCCGAGCGGGATGCCGCGGGCGGCGAGCGGGGCGTGGATCGTCCAGGCCTCGGCGGGGTCGGGGGCGGCGTCGGCGGCGGTGTCGGCCATGCCGTCGGCGCGGACCTGGACGGTGTCGCCGGTGGCGGGCGCTGCGCCGGGCGGCCCGGCGGAGGCGGTGCGGCGCAGCAGCAGCTGTCCGGCCCGGTCGGGAACGGGTTCGTCGCCGGTGAAGATGGCGGCGGCGACGTCCACCACGGCGACGTCGGCGATGTCGGGGACGAGCGCCCCGGCGAGTTCCTCCGCCGTTCCGGTCACCGAGAGTGATCCGCCGGCCGCGGCGGTGGCACGGTGCAGCAGGGCGAGCCGCTGGCGGGCCCGGTACTGCTCGGTGATGTCGTTGAAGAGCACGGTCAGGCCGATGACCGCGGAGTCGGTGTCCTGGAGCCGGAAGGCCGAGATGGCCATCATCCGGCCGCTGCGGGGGTCGACGACGGTGCGGGCGAACTCCTCGGCGAGGACGAGCGGACGGCCGGTCTCCAGGACCTCGCGCAGGTGCGCCTCGACGGCGACGGCGTCCTCGGGCTGGAGGAAGTCGGCGAGCCGCAGGCCGCTGAGGGTCGGCGGGACCCCGGTGTAGGGGAGCAGGTGGGTGTTGGTGCGGACGACCCGCAGCTCGGTGTCGAAGACGGCCAGGCCGAAGCGGTCCTGCAGGAACAGCTCGCGGGTGAAGGCCTGGTCCTGCTTCCAGCGGTCGGCGGTGCTGGAGGGCGCGCCGAGGACGACCTGGCGGATGGCGTCCGGACCGTCCTGCGGGGCGCCGTGCAGGGACAGTACGCGCAGGTCGAGGCTGACCGGGCGGCCGTCGCCGGTGCGGACGACCGCACGGCCGTCCCAGGTGCCTTGCACGCCGTCGGGGTCGGGCCAGCCCTCCGGCTCGGCCAGCAGGTCGCGGATGGGACGCCCGCACAGGACGCGGGCGGGGAGGGCGAGCAGCTCCTCGGCCGTGGCAGTGCAGCCGACGATCCTGCCGCCGCCGTCGACCAGCGCCCCGGCGACGCCGTCGAGGAACGGGAAGCGGCGGTCGTCCATCGCGGATCACCTCGTCCGGTCGTCCTCTTCCCCTCATCCTCCACCGGGCGCGCGGGGTCGGCGCCCCGGACGGGCCGGGCGGGCACCCCGGTCCGTTCGGTTTCTGTAGGCACGGGGGTTGACTGCGTCTGGTCAGGGGCCCTAACTTCACGTTCTGGAAAAAGGTTCAGACCAATCCACGGGCTCCCGCACGTCCTGCCGGATTACTGCGCCCACCTGGTGACACTCCGCCAGAAGTGTGACCGGGAACGATGAATGATGATCGGACCACGAATCACCGCCACCGGCGGATTCCCCGTCCCGACGCGGCGCAGCAGCCGCGACCGGGGAGCCGACGGTACCGTGATCGTTCATCTTCTGAACACGGGCTCGAGTCAGGCAGACACTCCACCCCTCCCGCCCCCACGATGCCTGGCCCGCCCAGGCAGGAGGAGACCCCCGTGCCCCGCCGTTTCGCCCGCGCCGCCGCCACCGCAGCCGCGCTGCCCGCCCTGGTGGCCGGCCTGATGATCGCCGGATCCCAGCCGGCGTCCGCCGCGGCCAACCCCGGCCCCGGCTTCCCCGCGCACTTCGCCGCGCCCTACCTGGAGACCTGGAACGCACCGTCGGTGATGACCGACGTCCGCAACGCCACCGGCCTGAAGTACTTCACCCTGGCCTTCGTGATCAGCGACGGCTCCTGCAACGCCACCTTCAACGGCGACACCGCCATCACCGACGCGTCCTGGCAGAGCGCGATCAACGGCCTGCGGTCCGCCGGCGGCGACGTCATCGCCTCCTTCGGCGGCGCCGCGGGGACGGAGCTCGGCCAGGCCTGTACCAGCGTCTCCGCCCTCCAGGCGCAGTACAAGCGCGTGGTCGACACCCTCAACCTGACCCGGATCGACCTGGACATCGAGGGCTCCGCGCTCAACGACACCACCGCCAACGACCGCCGCAACCAGGCGCTGGCCGCCCTCCAGCAGAGCTACGCGGCGGCCGGACGGCACCTCGACGTCAACTACACCCTGCCGGTCAACCCCACCGGCCTGGAGTCCAACTCGCTGAGCCTGCTGAACAACGCCAAGAGCCGCGGCCTGACCGTCAACGCGGTCAACATCATGACCATGGACTACGGCCCGGCGATGGACATGGGCCAGGCCGCGGTCAACGCGGCCACCGCGCTGCACACCCAGCTCGGCCAGATCTGGACGACCAAGACCTCCGACCAGCTGTGGGCGATGGAGGGCAACACCCCGATGATCGGGGTCAACGACACCACCGCCGAGGTGTTCACCACCGCGAACGCCTCGACCCTGGAGTCCTTCGCCGCCTCGCACGGCATCCAGGAGCTGGCCTTCTGGGCGATCGGCCGCGACAAGGCCTGCGCCTCCACCGGCACGCTCTCCGACTCGTGCAGCGGCACCCCGCAGTCGGCGTACCAGTTCAGCAGGACGTTCAACGCGCTCACCGGCGCCACCCCGCCGCCGCCCGGGCAGCCCACCGGCCGGATCACCGGCTACGGCGGCAAGTGCGTGGACGTCGCCGCGGCCAACAGCGCCAACGGCACCGCGATCCAGCTCTACGACTGCAACGGCACCACCGCGCAGACCTGGACGGTCGGCACCGACGGCACCCTGCGGGCCCTCGGCAAGTGCATGGACGTGACCGCCGCGGGCGTCGCCAACGGCACCCAGATCCAGCTGTACGACTGCAACGGCACCGGCGCACAGCAGTGGCAGGCCGGCTCCGGCGGCACCCTGGTCAACCCGGCCTCCGGCCGCTGCCTCGACGCCACCGGCCCGAGCTCCGCGAACGGCACCCGGCTGCAGATCTGGGACTGCTTCGGCGGCGCCAACCAGCAGTGGGCCCTGCCCTCCTGACCCTCCCCGCTGCAGCCCCG
>NZ_JBHWBW010000066.1:0-8511 GCF_042735675.1 Kitasatospora sp. NPDC059571 | reverse complement strand
CGGGGGCCCCACCCCCCGGGGGGGCCGCCCCCCCGCCCCGCCCCGGATGACCCCGCGGCCCCCCGCGCCCGGCACCCCGGCCCCCGCCCGCCCCCCCCCCCCCCCCGCCGGCGCCCCCCCCGCCCCCACATCCGCCCCACCCTCGTGACCCCACCCCGAGGCGAAGGAGTACCCGTATGGCCCCCACCGTGCCCCGGCACGCCCGCGTCCGCCGCCGCACCGCCACCCTGGCCGCCATGGCCTGCCTGATCGCCTCCACGGCCACCGCCGTGGTGTTCTCCGCCGGCCAGAGCGCCCAGGCCGCCGCCCTGCCGACCGGCTTCACCACCGTCGTCGCCGGCAACAGCGGCAAGTGCGTGGACGCCGCGGCGGCCGCCACCGCCGACGGCACCGCCGTCCAGCAGTACACCTGCAACGGCACCGGTGCGCAGAACTGGCAGCTCCAGGACGTCGGCAGCGGCTACGTCCGGATCAACAACCAGAACGACCCCAGCAAGGTCCTCGACGTCACCGACGTCTCCACCGCCGACAGTGCCAAGATCCAGCTGTGGACGTACGGCGGCGGCGCCAACCAGCAGTGGCAGCCGGTCGCCGAGGCGGGCGGCTCGTACCACTTCGTCAACCGCAACAGCGGCAAGTGCCTGGACGTGCCGAGCGCCTCCACCGCCGACGCCGTCCGGCTCCAGCAGTACACCTGCAACGGCACCGCCGCCCAGTCCTTCTCCTTCGGCTCCGGCACGGCCAACCCGCCCGGCACCCCGGACTTCGGTCCCAACGTGGCCGTCTTCGACCCGACGATGTCCGCGGCGGCCGTCCAGTCCAAGCTCAACGCGGTCTTCTCCCAGCAGGAGTCCAACCAGTTCGGCGCGCAGCGCTACGCCCTGCTGTTCAAGCCGGGCAGCTACAACGTGGACGCCAATGTCGGCTTCTACACCCAGGTCGCCGGCCTCGGTCTCTCCCCGGACGACGTGACCGTCAACGGCGCGGTGCACGCCGAGGCCGACTGGTTCCAGGGCAATGCGACCCAGAACTTCTGGCGGTCCGCCGAGAACCTCTCGGTCAACCCGGCGTCCGGCACCGACCGGTGGGCCGTGTCGCAGGCCGCGCCGTACCGCCGGATGCACGTGCGCGGCAACCTCCAGCTGGACGACGGGGGCTGGTCCAGCGGCGGCTTCATGGCGGACTCCGAGATCGACGGCCAGGTCCGCTCCGGCTCCCAGCAGCAGTGGCTCTCCCGCAACACCCAGTGGGGCAGCTGGGCGGGCTCCAACTGGAACATGGTCTTCGTCGGCGACACCAACGCCCCCGCCAACTCCTTCCCCAACCCGCCCTACACCACCGTCGCCCAGACCCCGGTGGTGCGCGAGAAGCCGTTCCTGTACGTGGACGCGGCCGGCGCCTACCAGGTCTTCGTGCCGGCCCTGCGCACCGGCACCAGCGGCACCACCTGGGCCGGCGGAAGCCAGGCCGGCAGCTCGCTGCCGATCGACCGGTTCTACATCGTCAAGCCCGGCGCCACCGCCGCCGACATCAACGGCCAACTCGCCCAGGGCAAGAACCTGCTGTTCACGCCGGGCGTGTACCACCTGGACCAGACCCTGAACGTCACCCGCGCCGACACCGTGGTGCTGGGCCTGGGCCTGGCCACCCTGGTGCCCGACAACGGCGTCACCGCGGTGAACGTCGCCGACGTGGACGGCGTGAAGCTCGCCGGCCTGCTGATCGACGCGGGCCCCGTCAACTCCCCGGTGCTGATGCAGATCGGGCCGAACGGCTCGTCCGCCGACCACAGCGCCGACCCGACCTCGCTGCACGACGTGTTCTTCCGGATCGGCGGCGCCGGCGTCGGCAGGGCCACCCAGTCGCTCGTGGTCAACAGCAACAACGTGATCGGCGACCACATGTGGCTGTGGCGCGCCGACCACGGCAGCGGCGTCGGCTGGACGAGCAACACCGCCGCCAACGGCCTCGTCGTCAACGGCGCGAACGTCACCATGTACGGCCTGTTCGTCGAGCACTACCAGCAGACCCAGGTGGTCTGGAACGGCAACGGCGGCCGCACCTACTTCTTCCAGAACGAACTGCCGTACGACCCGCCGAACCAGGCCGCGTGGACCAACGGCTCGACCCGCGGCTACCCGGCCTACAAGGTCGGCGACACCGTCACCGCGCACGAGGCGTGGGGGCTCGGCAGCTACTGCTACTTCAACGTCAACCCGGCCGTGGTGGAGGAGCACTCCTTCGAGGTCCCGAACCGCACCGGGGTCCGGCTGCACGACATGGTGACCGTCTCGCTCGGCGGCACCGGCACCATCAACCACGTCGTCAACAGCACCGGCGGCCCGTCCAACTCCTCGACCAACGTGGCGAACCTGGTCGCGTACCCGTAGCACCGCGGCGCAGGCCCACTCCCCGGCGGGATCCGCACCCTGCCGGGGAGTGTCCCTTCCCGTTGCCCGCCGGGTCTCAGAAGCTGGCGTTCCAGCTGTGGGCCACGTCGATCACCAGCCGGTCGTCCACCTGGAACACCCGGAACGGCAGCCGGGCCCGCACGCCCAGGCCCACCTGGCTCTGCCCCTCGAAGCTGCCGCCGAACTTGGTGTCCTTGAAGGTGCGGTAGCCGGTGAGGTTCACCCCGGGCAGCGGCTGGCCGGCCCTGGCCGGGTACGTGGTCGCGCCGGTGGCGGAGTTGTACGAGGGCGCGATGGCCACGATCTCCAGGATCGCGCCACCGGCGACCGGGATGGTCTTCCCCGAGCCGTCCTGGATGAACGAGGCGACGTACCGCACGTGGTAACCGACCGGGCCCGCGGGCGAGGTGCCCGGGATGTCGAGGACCATCCGGTCGTAGCAGGGGTGCTGGCCGGTCCGGATGTTCACCAGCGAGTGCTGGACCCCGGAGCCGGCTGCGTCCTTGGGGAGACTGCCCCAACCGGTCGGGCAGCCGGTGACGGTCGCCGACGGCGTCGCCGCCCCGGCCACCGACGGCAGGACGCCGAGGCCGGTGCCGGCCAGGACCAGAGTCATCGGGAGAACGATCCAACGTCGCATGATGCGCCTCCTCGGGCCGCGTCTGGATCTCACCCGGGAAGACGAGCCCGACCGCCGCTCAGTTGCACCGACACGCCGGTTTCCCCCCGGGGCCGTCCCGGGACCGGCGGCCGGCAGCGGAGCGCCCGGCCGCGCTTGGCACAATGGTGGGCATGTCGCGCCGCCGCCACCAGCCACGATTCTCCCCCGCCGACCCGTGCCCGTGCGGGCTGCCCGCCCCGTACGGCGCCTGCTGCGGCCGGCTGCACCGGGGCGAGGCGGCCGCCGCCACCGCGGAGCAGCTGATGCGCTCGCGCTACAGCGCGTTCGTCGTGCAGGACGCGGCCTACCTGCTGCGCACCTGGCACCCGGACGACAGGCCGCCCCGGATCGGCTTCGACCCGGGGCTGCGGTGGACGGGGCTGGAGGTGCTGTCGGCCACCGAGGGCGGGCCGTTCCACACCGAGGGGACGGTGCGCTTCCGCGCCCGCTTCACCGACGGCGGCGAGCCGGGCGTCATGGAGGAGCACAGCCGTTTCGTGCGGCAGGACGGCGCGTGGCTGTACCGCGCGGCCCTGCCGGAGTGAGCCGGGGCCGCGGGCGGCCGCGGCGCGGTCAGTCCTGGTAGACGGAGACCAGGCCGTCCAGCGGGTCGTCCTCCTCGACCGCCGCGAAACGGTCCAGGCCGCTGGTGAAGGCGGACGCCGAGGCGACGTGCGCCCGGGCGAGCTCCAGGGTCTCGGCCGCCCGGGCGAGTTCCTCGCTCACCCGGGCCTGGCGGACGGACGGCGTGTCCAGGTCGCCGTCCGGCAGGGCGACCCGCATCCGGTCGGCCGGGATGGCGGCGAGCCCCGCCGCGGCCTGGCCGAGCGCCTGCGGCAGGTGGAACAGGATGGCGTGCAGCGCCGTGATCACGTCGTGCACGCTCGCCGGGTCTGGGTAGGCAATGCTGCCCTCGGCGGTACGGTGGTTGAGGATCCTGATCTCCTCGCCCACCGCATTGGCGATCTCGTACGGGGTCCGGGTCTGGCCCGGTGCACGGTCGGGAGTCATGCCGCCATGGTCACCGACCGCGGCCGGACGCACACTCCGGCGAAGGCCCTTGGCACGGGTCGACCACCCGTTCGATGCAACGGCGGCCCGCACGGCCCGCTCCGCGCCCCGGGATAGGCTCGGGTCATGGCGGAGGACGAGGGCCCGGTACGGGTGGACAGCTGGATCTGGTCGGTCCGGCTGCTGAAGACGAGGTCCATGGCCGCGGCGGCCTGCCGCGCCGGCCATGTCCGGGTGAACGACGAACGGGCCAAGCCCGCGCAGACCGTGAAGCCCGGCGACGAGGTCCGGCTGCGGCACGACGGCCGGGAGCGGGTGGTCGTGGTGTCCAAGCCGATCCGCAAGCGGGTCGGCGCCGAGGTCGCGGTGCAGTGCTACACCGACCACAGCCCGCCGCCCCCGCCGCGCGAGCACACCGCGGTGGTCGCCGTGCGCGACCGCGGCACCGGCCGGCCCACCAAGCGCGACCGCCGGGAGATCGAGCGGCTGCACAAGCTGTGAGGTGCCTCCGCGGACCGGTCAGCCCGCGGGCTGCGGGACGGGGGCCAGGCCGGTGCAGGACCGCAGCCCCTCGCGCCGCCTGAGCGCGGCCGCCGCGGCGGCGCCGGTCTGCGGAACGGGCACGCCCCGGCCGTCGATGTGCGCGGGCGTGAAGCGCTCCCCCACGGTGCGGCCGTCCGCGGTGAAGGTGACCGTGGTGACGCCGGTCTCGTCCGACCCCGGGTAGTTCGACGTGGCGTACCAGAGGAAGTTGCCGAACCCGTAGGCGACGTAGGTGGAGCCGAGCATCCCGGCGCCGAGCATGGTGTGGGCGTGCGTGCCGACCACGGCGCTGGCCCCGGCGGCGGCGAGCCGGCGGGCGACCGCGGTCTGCTCGCCGGTCGGGCAGGCCCTGCCCTCCTCGCCCCAGTGCAGGTAGACCAGCACCACCGGTGCCTGCGCCCGGGCCGAGCGCACCGCCGCGACCAGGGCGTCGGCGTCCCGGGCCGAGGCGATCCCGGGCTTGCCCGGGCCGGCGCGCCACTTGTCGTTGGTGAGGTCGGAGACCTGGCTGGCCGCGACGACCGCGACCTTCACGCCCTTCACACTGGTCACGTACGGG
Organism: Kitasatospora sp. NPDC059571; assembly: GCF_042735675.1. Lineage (NCBI taxonomy): Bacteria > Bacillati > Actinomycetota > Actinomycetes > Kitasatosporales > Streptomycetaceae > Kitasatospora > Kitasatospora sp. NPDC059571. Next base: position 3,326 of record NZ_JBHWBW010000066.1, on the reverse strand, counting down.
GCGTACGCCTCCGCCGCGTTGCGGCCGACCCCGATGACCGGGACCGGCGAGGAGGCCTTGGCGGCGAGGGTGTCCGCGAGGCCGTCGGCGCCGAAGTCGACCGCGTGGTTGTTCGCCATCGACACCACGTCCACCCCCGCGTCGTGCAGCACCTGGAGCGCCCTGGGCGAGGTACGGAAGGTGTAGGTTTTGGGCTCTGGCGCGCCGCGGCCGGTGATCGCCGTCTCCAGGTTGAGCACGGACAGGTCGGCCCGGGCCAGCGTGGCGGCGATCGGGCCCAGCGCCGTCTCACCGGGGCCGGCCGAGAGCCGCGGCTTCGCCCGCCCCTCGAAGTGGACGTCGCCCGCGAACGCGACCGTGAAGGTCGTGCCGGGCGGCGCGGAGCCGGCTGCGGAAGGGCCGGGCGGCGAGGCATCCGCGTCGGCGCCGGTGGAGCCGGACGGTCCGGGGACCGCGCCGGAGGCGCTCGGCCCACCGGGCCGCTGCGCGTCACCGGCCGGCGCCCGCCCGGTCGGCGAGGGGCCGGAGCCACAGGCAGTGACAGAGAGCAGACCGATCAGTAACGCGGCTGCGGGCACGGCACGACGCATGGTTCCCCCCGGTGGTCGGCATGAGCACGCACAGGATAGGGCACGACCGAACGACCTGTTCGCATGATCCCCACGAATCGCGCACAGAGCGGGAGATGCGGTGCCCGGCCTGCGCCGGTCAGGCCGACTGGCGTACCACCAGGGCGGGTTCGAAGATGGCGGAGCTGACGCCCCGGCCCGGCCGGGCGAGGTGGTCGAGCAGCAGCCGGGCCATCTCGGCGGCCATCTCCTCGACCGGCTGGCGGACGGTGGTGAGCAGCGGGCGGCCCGCGGTGGCCGCGCTGCTGTCGTCGAAGCCCACCACCGCGACGTCCTCGGGGACCCGGCGGCCGTGGTCCTGGAGCACCGCGACGGCACCCTGGGCCATCAGGTCGTTGGCGGCGAACACCCCGTCCAGGTCCGGGTGTTCGGCGAGCAGCCGGGCCATCGCCCGCTCGCCGCCGGCCTGCGTGAAGTCCGCCTCGGCGTGCGGGAGGTAGGGCAGTCCGTGGCGGGCCATCGCCTCGTGGAAGCCGTCCAGCCGGTCCCGGGCGGCCCGCACCGCGGCGGGGCCGGAGATGGTGACCACCCGTCGGCGGCCGCGGGAGTGCAGGTGGTCGGCGGCGAGCCGGGCGCCGTCCCGGTTGGCCAGGTCGACGCAGCTGACCGGCAGCGGGGTGTCGGGGCGGCCGAAGAGCACCGTGGGGACGCCGGCGGCCAGCAGCAGCCCGGGCAGCGGGTCGGCCGCGTGGGTGGAGACCACCATCGCCCCGTCGGCGTTGCCCTGGCGCAGGTAGGAGACGGCCTGCTCGCGGGCGCCCGGGGTGTCCGCGAGCATCAGCACGGGGTGCAGGCCCTGCGGCCGCAGGGCGGTGAAAACGCCGCTGACCACCCGTCCGAAGAACGGGTCGGTGAAGACCTGGGTGCGGGTGGAGTGGTCGTCGTTCTCGTCGGCGTCGGTGCCGGAGACCACCAGGGCGAGGGCGCCCGCGCGGCGGGTGACCAGCGAGCGGGCGGCGCCGTTCGGCACGTATCCGGTGGCCGCGATGGCGCTGCGGACGGACTCCTGGATCGCCGGGTCCACGTTGCGGATGCCGTTGATGACCCGGGAGACCGTGGCGCGGGAGACGCCGGCGACCCGGGCCACGTCCTCGAGGGTCGCGGATCGTGGGGCGGCCGGCCGGAGGGCTTCGCTCATGAGCCTTTTATAACACGTGGGAGAGCGCTCTATCACGCCCTTCCGGCAGGTCAGCGCGGGCACGGCCGAGCCCGGGTCCGGCCCCGCACAACGGGGGCCGGACCCGGGCCGGGTGGTGCGTCAGGGCAGCTGGTACTGCTCGTTGAGCGCGGCGCCGCGCCCGGGCTGCGTCTCGTCGTAGCCGCGGGCGTTGCACTGGAGCCCGCCGACGACGCAGTGGTTCACCAGGGCCGCCAGGGTCGGCGCGTCCCAGGCGTTGAAGAAGTCGTAGTGGAAGGAGTAGCCCCGCCCGCTCGACAGCCGGAGCTGCGAGAGGTCGCCGGCCGGGACCGGGAAGGCCATCTTGAACTCGATCATCGGCAGCGCGACCGGGTGGTCGGCCGGGCAGACACCGTTGACCGGGTAGGCCATGTGGCTCTTGTGGTCCGGGGTGTCCAGGTACAGGCCGTTCCAGCAACTGGGCGCCTGCATCCGGATGTTGATCGCGGTGCCGGCCGGGCACGCGGTCGGCAGGTCCGTGTTGCGGTAGCTGTCACCGCACTCCCAACCCGCCACGTATCCGGGCGCGTTGGTGAACTCGGTGGCACTGGCGGCCGGGCTGCCGACGACGAACCGCAGGCCCGGCGGGAACGGCCGCACCGAGGTGTAGTCGTTCACCCCCGTCTTGTAGTAGATGACCTGCGGCCCGACCGGGTTGATCGGAGTGCTGCCGTTGTACATGGTCGGCATCCAGTACCCGGACTTGTCACCGGGCGCCAGGCAGGACGATCCGCCCGCCCGGAGCGAGGCCAACGTGGAGTTGGCGTCCGTGACGGTGCTGCCCATGAAGGTGTGCATGTGCGAGGCACCGGGCAGCCCGGGGAAGACGATCGGGTCGTCCGGCAGGTTGCGGGTGAAGGAGCAGTTCGCCTGGAACTCGTGGAAGTAGGCGTGCGGCGGGTCGTACGTCGACGGGACCACACCGGTGACCTGCGGGTTCGCCAGGACATAGCCCGCGGTGGGCCCGGTCGCGGTGCCGTACACCTTGAACTCGTAGAGCGAGTAGCCGTACTGGGTGCCGCGGGCGGTCATGTACAGCCGGATGTAGCGGCCGCTGCCGGTGACGTTGAGGACCTGGTTGCCGCCGGCCGCGGTGGTGGTCGAGTAGACCGGAGTCCAGGTGGCGGCGTCGTTCGAGGTCTGGATCTGGTAGGCCGTGGCGAACGCGGCCTCCCAGTCCAGCTCGACCTTGCTGACCGTGGCGCCCGCGCCGAGGTCGATCTGGAGCCACTGCGGGTCGCTCCAGGTGCTCGCCCAGCGGGTGGTCGCGTCGCCATCGACGACGGCGCCTGCCGGGAAGCTCGCGCTCTCCAGCGAGGAGGCGACCACCGGGCGGGACTGCGAGATCAGCCCGTCGGCCGCCCCGGCCTGCGGGGTGGTGCTGCCGATGCCCACGAGCGCGAGCACCGCGGCGAACGCGACGGCCAGCGCCGTCCGCTTCGGTTGCGGCCTGCCCCGGGACAGGAATCGGGGTCGCATCGGACCTCCATTCGATCGGATGGGTGGGGGTTGCCCCGGGG
>NZ_JBHWBW010000065.1:0-24475 GCF_042735675.1 Kitasatospora sp. NPDC059571 | reverse complement strand
CACACTCGCGTTGAGCGGCACGGCAACCACCGGAATAGGGCGGTCCCGCGCACTGCGTCCTCGCTGTGTTTTATTTCAAAAGGAATCTCCAACCGATCCGAACGGACCGGCCGGGGATGTCAACATATCTGGCGTTGACTTTTGGCACGCTGTTGAGTTCTCAAGGAACGGACACTTCCTTCGGACCGCCTTCCAGCGGACCCTCCGGGCGTTTCGCTCTTTCGTGTCTCCAGCTTATCAGATCCGAGCTCGTGCTCTTTCCCGACTTGCTTTCAACTCGCTTTGCCGGCCTCGGCCCTGACGGCCTGTCCGACGTTTCAAACCTTAGCCGATCCCCGCTCCGAAAAGCGAATCCGGCCGCAACCCATTTAAACGCGCACGCCGAATTCGCACAGGGACGCGACAAGGCGCGACCCAGCCCGGACCGGGAAGTGGTGTTTCAAGGGATTGGCCGCTCCGGGACCGTCCGCGCAGATGCGTGTCCGGTGCTCCCTGCCGAGCGACTAGAGAACAGTACGCCCTGGAGCGGTCGTGGGCAAATCGGCGAGCCGAACGATCCAGTCACAGACCCCCCGGCCCGGCTTCACGTACTCACCGTTGGGGTGGTCGTTCTGCTCGACGCGCCTGGCAGCGTCCACCGGGGTGTCCCCGCTGCCGGTGTGCCGCTCGATCAGTCGGGCGTGCCGGAGGTCATCGGCGGCGTCGACGTACCAGAGCTCGCGCAGCAGGCTCCGGACCGCCGGCCACGGTGCGTCCGCGGCGGCCAGGTAGTTGCCCTCGGTCACGACGAGGCGGGTGTGGGGGCGGATGACGTGGCGTGCCGCGACCGGCTCGTCCAGGGTCCGGTCGAAGTCCGGGACATAGATGTCCTGGAAGCGGTCCTGGAGGACGCGGCGCAGCAGGGCCAGGTAGCCGGCGGTGTCGAAGGTGGCCGGGGCGCCCTTGCGGTCGCGGAGCCCGAGCCGGTCGAGCTGGGGGTTGGAGAGGTGGAAGCCGTCGAACGGCAGGTAGGCGGCGGCATCAGGACCTTCCCGCCGGACGACTTCGGCGACCAGGTGGCGGGCCAGGGCGGACTTGCCGGCGGCCGGCGGCCCTGCCAGGCCCAGGATCGTCCGGCCGCTCGCGCTGCCCGGCCCGGACAGCAGTGCGAGGGCGCGGTCGACGGCCTCGTGTACCGGGACCTGCTGCGGCGAGGCAGCCCGTGCGGCGACGCCCCGGGCGGTTCGGCTCCGGGGCCTCCCGTCGTGGCTGCCTGGGGCGGGGTCTCGGGCTGCGTCCACGTGCATGGCCGCACCCTACTCGGCGGGTGGTTCCGCCAGGGCCGGGGCATCGAGCGTCAGGGTGCCGGCGTCGGCGTCGAGCAGGGCGCGGACGCCAAGCGGCACGGTGAGGCTGGTGGGTCCGTGGCCGAAGCCGAGTTCCCAGATCACCGGGACCCCGAGTGGCGCGAGGCGGTCGAGCATCACCCGGCGGACGCGGTCGATCGGCCCGCATCCCTCCCAGGACCCGAGGGTCACGCCGGCGACGCCGGCGAGGACGCCGCTGCGCAGGAGCTGGGTGAGCGTGCGGTCGAGCTGGTACGGGTGCTCATTGACGTCCTCCAGCAGCAGGATCGTTCCGGCGTAGGAGGGACGGGCGGTCGGGGTGCCCAGGTCCGTGGCGAGCAGGGCTGCGCAGCCTCCGGCGGTGACCCCCTCGGCTCGGCCGGGCAGGAGTGGGGTGGCGGTGGGCGAGGTCAGGACACGCGTGGTGTGCGGTTCGAAGAGGGTGCGGCGGAGGTGGTCGGCGGTGGCCCGGTCGTCGAGGAAGGTGGCCGAGGCCGCCATCGGCCCGTAGAGGGTGGGGAGGCCCAGCCGCTGGTGGACGGCGTTGTGGAGGACGGTGACGTCGCTGAAGCCGACGAGCACCTTGGGCGGTGCCGTGCGCAGTTCGTCCCAGTCGATGAGGTCGACCATCCGCTGGATCCCGTAGCCGCCGCGGGCGCAGATGACGGCGGCGACGGTCGGGTCCAGCCAGGCGCGGCGGAAGTCGGCGGCCCGGGCGGCGTCGGTGCCGGCGAGGTAGCCGTGGTCGGGGTGGTGGTCCAAGAGGTGGGCCCCGGGCTGCACGGTCAGGCCCCAGGACTGCAGCAGGGCGGTGCCCGCCGTGAGCCGGTCCTGGTCGATGGGTCCGCTGGGGGCGATCACCGCGACGCGGTCGCCGCGCACGAGCCGGCGCGGCCGGGTGCCGGGGATCCGGTCCCGGGCCGTGCCCGGCTCTCGGTCGGTGGGGGCGGGCGGGCAGTGTGCGGCCCCGATCGTCCGGTCCGTCGTCCGATCCATCAGCCGGTCCTCCCCCGTGCGCCGTTCGCCTGCTCACGGTATCCCCGTTGCCGGGGCGGAACGATCCACCCCGGCAACGTTGGGGGGAAGAGCCGGTGACGAACCGTCCGGCGCGGGTCGCGCGCCCGTCTCCCCTTCAGGCCGCAGCGGTCACCGTCCCCATCGCCGTCCGGACCTCGCGGAGGGTGGTGTCGGCGACGGCGTTGGCATGTTCGTTCCCGGCGGCGAGGATCTTCCTGAGGTGGCCCCGGTCCCGGGCCAGTTCCGAGCGGCGCCGGCGGACCGGCCGGAAGTACTCGTTGACCGCCTCGGTGACCAGGCGCTTGAGGGCGGCGGCGCCGCCGCTGCCGATCTCGTCCGCGACCTCCTCGGGGGTGCGGTCCTGGCAGAGGGCCGCGAGCTGGAGGAGGCCGGCCACGCCCGGGCGGTGCTGCGGGTCGTAGGTGATGTGCCGGTCGGCGTCGGTGGTGGCGGACCGGACGAGGCGCGCCGTCCGGTCCTCGTCGGCGCCGAGCGGAATGGCGTTGCCGCGGCTCTTGCTCATCTTGCCGCCGTCGGTGCCCAGCAGCAGGGGGCTGGCGGAGAGCAGCGGGGCCGGCTCGGGGAACACCTGCCCGTACCGTTCGTTGAACCGGCGGGCGACGGTCCGGGCGGTCTCCAGGTGCGGGAGCTGATCCTGGCCGACGGGGACGAGATCCGCCTTGCAGAAGAGGATGTCGGCGGCCTGGTGAACGGGGTAGGTGAACATCAGTCCGCTGACGGTGGCGCGGCCGGCATGGGCGATCTCGTCCTTGACGGTGGGGTTGCGGCCGAGTTCGGCGACGCTGACCAGGCTGAGGAATGGCAGCATCAGCTGGTTGAGCGCGGGCACGGCGCTGTGGGTGAAGACGGTGGCCCGCTGGGGGTCGATGCCGGCGGCGAGGTAGTCGAGGACGAGGTCCTCCGCGTAGTCGGCGGGTCGGTCGGCCCGGTCGCGGTCGGTGAGGACCTGGTAGTCGGCGACGACGAGGAAGAGTTCCACGCCGAGGTCCTGCAGCCGGACGCGGTTCTGCAGGGTCCCGAAGTAGTGCCCGAGGTGGAGCGGCCCGGTGGGGCGGTCCCCGGTCAGCACGCGGTGCCGCTCGGGATGGCGGCGGACGGTGTCGATGGTGCTCACCCGGTCGCCGGTGTCCCCGGGATCGGCGGTGCGGACGGGATCGGCCGTGCGGACGGCCCGGACGGTGTGCGCGGGCGCAACGGTACGGACGGACTCGGCGGCGCGGACGGACTCGGTGGTCCGCGCGGTGCGGCTGCTGGTCATGGTCTGCTCCTGGAGGTGGTGGCACCGTCCGCACCGGGCGGCTGTCCAGGAGCGCTGCGGGAAACGCAGCAGGGCCGCCCGTACGGACGGCCCTGTGGTCATGCGTGAAGGGTGGCCGTCCTAGGACGGCCACCAGTTCAGGCACGGCTGACGCTTCATGCTGCCGAGCATACCTGCCGGTAGGGCGGGGCGGGCAGGAGAATTCCCGTCCCGTCGGGCGGCCGGTGGGCGGGGCATCCGCGGCACCGGGATCTCCGATCTCCCTGGCCCCCAAAGGGCTTGTGCGGCAGGATCGTTCGAGCCGCAGATCGAAGGGCCTCCCGCATGACCGCGCTCGACCAGCCAGCTTCCGACCGCTCGTCCGGTGGTCCGGACCCCGCGCAGGGGTCCGACGGTGACGGGGCGGGCGAGCGGGAGCGGCAGCTGCGGCGGGTGCGCAGGCCCACCCCGTCGCGTCGGCTGCGCCGGCTCCACCCGCGCCAGGTGCCCGGCCAGGAGCGGCCCCGCTCGGCCCCGGCCGCGGACGTCGACACCGTCGGCGAGGACGGCCGCGTCCCGCTCGGTGTACTGATCGGCGGGTCCCCGGCCGGCGCCGCGCCCATCGGCTTCGGCGCGCAGCGGGTCGAGGCCCGCCTGACCCGGCTGGGCGCCGGGACCAGCCTGGTCGTCCTGCCGACCTGGCGGGAGGCGATCGCGGTGTCGGTGCCGACGGAGCGGCTGCTCGCGTCGACGGGGCTCCGGCTGGACGAGCTGCCGCAGGCCCGGCTCACCGTGGTGATCAACCCAGACGCCCTGCACGACCGTGATCTCGGGCTGCACGACTGGCGCGCCGAGGGGTCTGGCACGCACGGAGCGCACTGAGGGCACCTGCGGACACGCGACCTCGGAGCCGTCGCGGCGGCGATGCGGAGATGCAGGGATGGCGGGCGCCGGGCCGGCCCGGACGGTCAGCTGCGCCAGGGCTCGGACGGTGCGTCAGGTCGGCTGTTGGGGGTGCCGTTCGGGACGAAGCCGAGGTCGACGGGCGCGGGCTGCTGCGCAGCGGGCCCTGCGTCCGCCGCCGCGCGGACCGCGGCGAGCAGGGCGGGCAGCTGCGGTGGCCAGAGGGCGTCGGCGTCCGGGGCGGCGAGCTCGTCCGGGGTCCACCAGCGCCAGCCGAGGATGCGGTCGGTGCGGTGCACCTCGCTCACGTCGCCGACCGGTCCGCGGCCGGGGCCGCGGGTGAGGTAGATGTGCTCGTGCTGGCGCACGGGGATGCCGTGCCAGGTGAAGTCGTGCTCCCAGGTGCAGAGCAGTCGGCCGGGAGGGAGGTCCGTCCAGCCGGTCTCCTCGCGCAGCTCGCGCAGGGCGCCCTCGATGGGGGACTCCCCCGGGTCGAGACCGCCGCCCGGCATCGTCCAGTGGACGCCGACCTCGCTGTTGTCGGAGCGGAGCAGGAAGACCGAGCCGTCCGGTGCCAGGACGGCCGTACGGGCCGCCGCCCGGGGTGTCCGCCCGGCCGCCGGGCCCCCGTCCGGGGCGCCGGGTCTGCCCAGGGCCGGCGATGCGTGGCCTGCGGGTCGGCGTCGGCCGGGGAATCGCGGCAGCTTCGGCATCGGCCCACCGTCGCACGGGCCGATCGCCGTGTCGACCGGATTTCGGACGCCCGTTCCGGGACCGGACATTCGGGCCGGCCGGCCGCGACCGCGGCCCTACGCTGTGCGGCATGACCGATCCGGCCGTGCTGCTCCCGTCCGACCCGCCGGCGCCCCGCCGACCCGACCCGCACTTCCTCAGGGAGGCCCGGGCCGTCCGGGAGTTGGGCGGGGTCTGTGCGCTGGTCGACCACGACGCGCTGGTGGCGGGTGATGCGGTCGAGGCGGTCCGGCGGGTGCCGAAGGGCCTGGGCCCGCTCTGGTACCGGGGCTGGATGGTCGACGTCGCGGCCTATCGGGCACTCGCGGACGCGCTGGAGGAGCGCGGCGGGACACTGCTCACCACACCCGCCGGATTTGCGAGCGCCCACGAACTCCCGGGCTGGTACGGCGTCTTCGAGGGGGCGACTCCGGCGAGCGCCTGGCTGCCGCGCGGCGGCCGGGGCGGGCGTGCGGAGGTGGCGGAGCTGGCGCAGCGGCTCGGCGGGTGCGGGCCGGCGATCGTCAAGGACTACGTGAAGTCGCGCAAGCACGAGTGGGACGAGGCCTGCTTCGTCCCGGACCTGGCGGACCTCGACGGTGTGGTCCGGGTGGTCGGGCGCTTCGTGGAGTTGCAGGGCGACTTCCTGGCGGGCGGCGTCGTGCTGCGGCAGTACGAGGAGTTCGTGCGCGACGCCGGGGGCCGGGCCGAGGAGGCGCGGGTCTGGTGGCTGGACGGCGAGCCGGTGCTGGTGGGTCCGCATCCGGACACTCCCGACAGTAATCCCGAGCCGGAGCTGTCGGCGGTGCGGGCGCTCGTCCGGTCGCTGGGCTGCCGGTTCGTCACCACCGACCTGGCGCTGCGGGCGGACGGCAGGGGGTGGCGGGTGGTGGAGGTCGGCGAGGGGCAGGTCAGCGACCTGCCCGCACACGCGGACGCCACGCCGCTGATCGCGGCGCTGCTCGGTTCGTAGCCTCCGGTCGTGGCCTCGGGTCGTGGCCTCGGTTGATGGCCGTGGGCCGGACCGGGTCTCCGGCCCGGCCCACAGTACTGACCACTGACACCTGCCGGCCGGCCGCCCACCTCGGCAGGCCTGCGGCGAGCGGTCGGTGGTGCCGCCGATCAGGTGCCGACGGGTGCCGGCTGGCCGTCCGCGATGAAGGCCTGCCAGAGCCGGTGGTACGCGCCGCCGCGGGTTAGCAGCTCGTCGTGGGTGCCGTCCTCCACGATCCGGCCGTGGTCGAGGACGACGATCCGGTCGGCGCGCTCCGCCGTGGTGAGGCGGTGGGCGATGACGAGGGTGGTGCGGTTGCCGCTGAGCCGGTCGGCGGCCTCGGTCACGGCCGCCTCGCTGGCGAGGTCGAGGGCCGCGGTGGCCTCGTCCAGCAGCAGGATGTCCGGGTCGACCAGCTCGGCGCGGGCGAGCGCGATGAGCTGGCGCTGGCCGGCCGACAGGTTGCGGCCGCGGGGCGCGACGGTGTGCTCGTACCCGTCCGAGAGCCGGGTGATCATGTCGTGGGCGCCGACCGCGCGGGCGGCGGCCTCCACCTCGGCGCGCGAGGCCCCGGGCCGGCCGTACGCGATGGCCTCGTGCACCGTCCCGGCGAACAGGTACGCCTCCTGCGGGACGACGCCGAGCCGGTGGCGGAACTCTTCGAGGTCCAGGCGGGTGATGTCGGTGCCGTCGATCCGCAGGGTGCCGCCGGTCGGGTCGTAGAACCGGGCGACCAGCTTGACCAGGGTCGACTTGCCCGCGCCCGTCTCGCCGACCAGTGCGACGGTCTGCCCGGCCGGGATGTGGAGGTCGATGCCGGTCAGCACGTCGGGGCGGCTCTCGCCGTCGCCGTTGTAGGCGAAGCTGACGTTGTCGAAGCGGATGTCGCCGTCCAGTCGGCGCACCGGCAGGGCGTCGGCGGCCTCCGGCGTGCTCGTCGGAGTGCGCAGCAGGTCGCGGATGCGGCCGAGGCCGACGCTGGCCTGCTGGTAGCCGTCGAAGACCTGGGAGAGCTGGTTGACCGGGGCGAAGAACAGGTCGATGTAGAGCAGGTAGGCGACCAGGCCGCCGATGGTCAGGGTGCCGGCGTCGACCCGGGAGGCGCCGACGATCAGCACGAGTGCCGCGGCGACGCTGGACAGGAACTGCACGAACGGGAAGTACAGGGAGATGTAGAGCTGGGCCCTGACCCGGGCGTCCCGGTACTCCAGGCCCCGGGCGACGAAGCGCTCGGTGTTCACGTCCTGGCGGCGGAACGCCTGGACGATCCGCATGCCGGCGACGTTCTCCTGGAGGTCGGCGTTGACCGTGGAGATCAGGTCGCGGGAGATCTGGTACTGCTGCGTGGACTTGCGGCGGAACACCAGGGTGGCCACGACGAGCAGCGGCAGCACGGCGCAGACGACGAGGGCGAGGCCCGCGTCGATGACGATCAGTACGGCGAAGATCCCGAAGAACGTCATCAGGCTGACCACGGCGGTGACCACGCCGGTCTGCAGGAAGCTGGAGATCGAGTCGACGTCCGTGGTCATCCGGGTCATGATCCGGCCGGTGAGTTCGCGCTCGTAGTAGTCGAGGCCGAGCCGGTTGAGGTGCGCGAAGATCTTCAGGCGCAGGGTGTAGAGGACGCGCTCGCCGGTGCGGCCGCTGACCTTGGTCTCGGCGCTCTGCACCAGCCAGTCGAGCAGGACGACGGTCAGCGCGGCCAGCGCGGCCGCGGCCACCCCGGCCATCGCACCCTTGGTGACGCCGTCGTCGATGCCGTGCCGGATCAGCACGGGCAGGGTGAGCCCGGCCGCGGTGTCCAGCGCCACCAGGAGCAGCGCCAGCGCGAGCGGGCCGCGAAAGGGGGCGAGCAGTCGGCGGAGGTTGAAGTTCGGGTCGCCGGCCTCGGCCTCGGCGACGGGGATGTCGGGGGTGTCGGTGGCCGGCGGAAGGGCGGCGACCTTGGCCCTGAGCTCGGCCTCCGCGGCCTGCTTGGCGCTGTCCTCGGCAGCCGCCGGCCCGGTGGCCGGAGCGGGGGCCTGCGCACCGGGGGCAGGCGCGGCGGGGGACGGCGCCGCGGCCGGCGCGGAGCCGTCCGTCGTGGCGCCCGTCGCGGGGATCCGTGCGGCGGCGGCCGCCGGTGCAGTGCTGAGGGTGTCCGGGCTGCCCGCGTCCGGATCGGTGATCAGCGACCGGTACAGCGGACATCGCTCGTCGAGTTCCTCCTGCGTCCCGATGTCGACCAGCCGTCCGTGGTCGAGGACGGCGATCCGGTCGGCGAGCTGGAGGCTGGAGCGCCGGTGGGCGATCAGCAGCGTGGTCCGGCCGCTCATCACCGAGCGGAGCGCCTCGTGGATCTCCGCCTCGACCTGAGGGTCGACAGCGGAGGTGGCGTCGTCGAGCAGGAGGATCCGCGGGTCGGTGAGGATCGCCCGGGCGAGGGCGATGCGCTGCCGCTGGCCCCCGGAGAGGGTCAGGCCCTGCTCGCCGACCTTGGTCTCATAGCCGTTCGGGAGCTCGCGGATGAAGCCGTCGGCCTGGGCGACCCGGGCGGCGGCCTCGATCTGCTGGTCGGTCGCCTCGGGGTGGCCGTACGCGATGTTGGTGCGGACGCTCTCGGAGAACAGGAAGCTGTCCTCGGGGACGATGCCGACCGCGGAGCGCAGCGAGTCGAGGGTGAGGTCGCGCAGGTCGCGGCCGTAGAGCCGGACGGCGCCCGCCATCGGGTCGTAGAAGCGCGGGAGCAGCTGGGCGACGGTCGACTTGCCGGAGCCGGAGGCGCCGACGAGGGCCAGCGTCTCACCGGGTGCGAGCGCGAGGCTGAGGCCGCTGAGGACCGGTACCGCGTCCTCGTGGCCCTCGTAGTGGAAGTCGACGGCGTCCAGTTCGAGGGCGGGGGTGCCGGGCCGGGCCCCGGCCGGGTCGAGCGGGCGGGCGTCGGGGCGTTCCTGGACGTGCGGGCGCTCGTCGATGAGCTGGAGGACGCGCTCGACACCGGCGCGGGCCTGCTGGCCGACGGTGATCAGCATGGCGAGCATGCGGACCGGGCCGGTCATCTGGGCGACGTAGGTGGAGAACGCCACGAAGGTGCCGAGGGAGACCTCGCCGCGGACGGCGAACCAGCCGCCGAGGGCGAGCACCGCGACCTGGCCGAGGGCCGGGATGGCCTGCATGGCCGGCGTGTAGCGGCTGTTCATCCGGATCGAGCGGAGCCGGGCGGCGAAGAGGCCGCGGGAGACCCGCTCCAGCTTCGCCCGCTCCTGCGACTCCTGGCCGAAGCCCTTGACCACCCGGACGCCGCCGACCGCCGCGTCGACGACACCGGCGACGGCGGCCGCCTCCTGCTGCGCGGCCCAGGTCGCGGGGAACAGGCGCTTGCGGCTGAGGGTGGCGCACCACCACAGCGCGGGGGCCATCACCAGGGCGATCAGGGTGAGCGGCAGCGAGAGCCAGAGCATGACCGCGATCGACATGACGAACATGACGAGGTAGCCGGTCATCATCGGCAGCATCGACAGCAGGCCGTTGATGAGCTGGAGGTCCGAGGTGGCGCGGCCGACGACCTGGCCGGTGTCGAGCCGGTCCTGCCGTCGGCCGTCGAGCCGGGTCAGCGAGCGGAACAGGTCGGCCCGCATGTCGTGCTGGACGTCCACGGCGAGCTGGCCGCCGTAGTAGCGGCGCACCTGGGTGCAGAGGAAGACCAGGACGGCGGCGAGCAGCAGGACGGCCGCCCAGGGGCCGAGCGACCGGGTGTGGGCGGTGATGACGTCGTCGATGATCAGCTTGGTGATCAGCGGGACGACGGCGGTGATCGCCATCCCGGCCAGCGAGGCGCCGAAGGCCAGCAGCAGGTTGCGGCGGTACCGCCAGGAGTACCCGCCGAGGCGCCGCAGCCACCCCGCCCCGGGGTCGTCCACGGCGGAGATCCCGCGCCGGCGGCGCCCGGGGGCGTGTGCGGGCTCGCGGGCCGGGACGGTGCGCTGAGTGTCGGCGCTCCCGGACATCTCCGCAGTAGAACCATGAGTCTCAGGCATATTTAGGAATACTAACCATTCGCTGCTGATGCCGTCCATCGCCTTTCGACGGACGCCCGGGAGGCTCAACCATGCCGGGCCGACGAACCTTCCCGGACCGGCGTGTCGCCGTGCCGCCCGACTCCAGGGTCGCGCAACGGGGCGCCTCCGGGCACGGGGCCGCAGGCCGAACGGGGTGCATCGATAGTCCTACGCCCGGGACCGACCGCGACCCGGGCAGCCGGGGCCGCACGTGCGCCGCGCGATCGGGCCGCACCAGCGGGCTCGGCAACCGATCCGGGCAGCCGGGCCGCACGTGCGGGTCTCGCGATCAGGGTGCACCAGCGGGCTCGGCCGCCGAGCCGGCCGCGCGATCAGGCCGCGGCCTCCGCGGCGGCGGCCTCCGCGGCCGCGGAGAAGGCGCCGTGCGCGAGGGTGTGCAGCAGGGAGGCCATGGCGTCGCGCGGCAGGCCCGAACGGTCCGGCTGTGCGGAGTGCGGCGCGGCGCTGTGCGGGGTCGAGTTCAGCAGGCCGAAGACGGCGTGGACGGCGGCCCGGGCGAACGGCTCGGCACCCGGGGCGGCGAGGCTCGGGAACGCCTCGCGGACCACGCCGACCCAGAGCTCGACGTACGAACGCTGGAGTCGGCGCACGCGCCGGCGGTCCTCCTCCTTGAGGTGCAGCAGCTCCCGGTCGTGGAGGATGATCAGGTCCCGGTCGTCGAGGGCGAAGTCCACATGGCCGCCGATCAGCGCATCGAGCGCACCCGCCGGGCCGGACGCGGCGCCGGCCTCGCCCGCACGGCGCCGACCCTCCTCCAGCAGGCGCTCGCTGATCCCGACCAGCAGGTCGGCGAGCATCGCATCCTTGCCCGAGAAGTGGCGGTAGAGACCGGGCCCGCTGATGCCGACCGCCTTGCCGATCTCGTCCACGCCCACGCCGAGGAAGCCGCGCGCGGCGAACAGCCGGGCGGCCTCCTTGCGGATCTGGTCGCGGCGTGGGAGCGCGGAGGCTGCGGGAACGTTCGGCATGCTGCCCATCGTAGACAGCCGAGTTATCGGCGGTTAACCTGACTGCAGGAGTTAACGCTCATTAACCTAGGGGTGGCGGACTCATCCGTCCGCATGCCCGCTCGGCACCGAGGGCAAGGGAGCTCTTGGAATGGTCCTCTCATCCATGGGATCTGCCGTCGGGCCGACGGTCGGCCGGTACGCCGGACCGGCCGCCGGCCTCGATGCGCGTGGTCCCCTTCACGATCCTGCCGCCGCTCCCGCGCCGCGGCTGGAGACCGCGGTCGACCCCGGGTCCGCCGCGTACCGGGCCAATGAGGCCGCGCACCGCGAGCTCGTGTCCGAGCTGCGCAGCAAGCTGGCCACCGCGGCCCTCGGCGGCGGGGCCAAGGCCCGCGCCCGGCACACCGCCCGCGGCAAGCTGCTCCCCCGCGACCGGGTGGACACGCTGCTCGACCCCGCGTCCCCGTTCCTGGAGCTCGCACCGCTCGCCGCCGACGGCCTGTACGACGGGGCCGCCCCCGCCGCGGGCGTCATCGCCGGCATCGGCCGGGTGGCCGGGCGCGAGGTCGTCGTGGTCGCCAACGACGCCACGGTCAAGGGCGGCACCTACTACCCGATGACCGTGAAGAAGCACCTGCGCGCGCAGGAGGTGGCCCTGGAGAACCGGCTGCCCTGCATCTACCTCGTGGACTCGGGCGGTGCCTTCCTCCCGATGCAGGACGAGGTGTTCCCGGACCGGGACCACTTCGGGCGCATCTTCTACAACCAGGCCCGGCTCTCCGCGGCCGGCATCCCGCAGATCGCCGCGGTGCTCGGCTCGTGCACCGCCGGCGGCGCGTACGTGCCGGCGATGAGCGACCAGGCGGTGATCGTCCGGAACCAGGGCACGATCTTCCTGGGCGGCCCGCCGCTGGTGAAGGCCGCCACCGGCGAGGTCGTCACCGCCGAGGAGCTCGGCGGCGGCGAACTCCACTCCCGCACCTCCGGTGTCACCGACCACCTCGCCGAGGACGACGCGCACGCGCTGTCCATCGTCCGGACCATCGTGGCCGGCCTCGGCGCCCGCCCGGCCCCGTCCTGGCCGCTGGCCCCGGTCGAGCCGCCCGCGGTCGACCCCGCCGGGCTCTACGGCGCCGTGCCGGTCGACCCGCGCACGCCGTACGACGTCCGCGAGGTGATCGCCCGGCTGGTCGACGGCAGCCGCTTCGCCGAGTTCAAGGCCGAGTACGGCGCGACGCTGGTGACCGGCTTCGCCCGGATCCACGGGCACCCGGTGGGCATCGTCGCCAACAACGGCGTGCTGTTCGCGGAGTCCGCACTGAAGGGCGCGCACTTCATCGAGCTGTGCGACCAGCGCGGCATCCCCCTCCTCTTCCTGCAGAACATCACCGGCTTCATGGTCGGCCGCCAGTACGAGGCCGGCGGTATCGCGAAGCACGGCGCCAAGATGGTGACCGCCGTCGCGTGCACGCGGGTGCCCAAGCTGACCGTGGTCATCGGCGGCTCGTACGGCGCCGGCAACTACTCGATGTGCGGCCGGGCGTACTCGCCCCGCTTCCTCTGGATGTGGCCGGGCGCCAAGATCTCGGTCATGGGCGGCGAGCAGGCCGCGTCCGTCCTCGCCACCGTCCGCCGCGACCAGTTCGAGGCACAGGGCGAGGACTGGCCGGCGGAGGCCGAGGACGAGTTCAAGCGGCCCGTCCGCGAGCAGTACGAGCGGCAGGGCAACGCCTACTACGCCACCGCGCGGCTCTGGGACGACGGCGTCATCGACCCGATGGAGACCCGGACGGCGCTCGGCCTCGCACTCACGGCCTGCGCCAACGCCCCGCTCCCCGACCCCCGACCGTACGGCGTGTTCCGTATGTGACCGGGCAGCGCCGTGACCGGTACCGCCCGGGACGGAACCGGTCGCAGGGCCGGTTCCGTCCCGGACGGGCGGCGCAGGACGGGGTCGGGCGGAGCAGGCGGGGTCGTTGACGGCCCGGCCCGTGCATCGGCCGACCCGGCCGCCCGGTCTCGCCCGTCCGGCCCGGCACCGCTCCGCAGGACCGGCACCGCCGCAGGTCCCGCTGCTCTCCCGGCCATCCCGCTCTCCAGGCCCCGCCCGCACTCCAGGCCCGTCGTACGCCACTCGGCCGACACGTCGTCTCGGCCCTCGACCCGGAGGAACACCTCCCATGTTCGACACCGTTCTGGTCGCCAACCGGGGCGAGATCGCCCTCCGGGTGATCCGCACCCTGCGGCGCCTCGGCATCCGGTCGGTCGCCGTCCACAGCGACGCCGACGCCGACGCGCCGCACGTCCGCGCCGCCGACCTGGCGGTGCGGCTCGGCCCCGACGGGCACAGCGACAGCTCCGCCGCCGAGACCTACCTGCGCGGGGACCTGATCCTCGCGGCCGCGCGCAGGACGGGTGCCCAGGCCGTCCACCCCGGCTACGGCTTCCTCGCCGAGAACCCCGCCTTCGCCCGCGCCTGCACCGAGGCCGGCCTGGCGTTCATCGGCCCGCCGCCCGCGGCCGTGGAGCTGATGGGCGACAAGATCAACGCCAAGGAGGCCGTCCGGGTCGCCGGCGTCCCGGTCGTGCCGGGCAGCGAGATCGACGAGCCCAGCGACGCCGACCTGATCGCCGCGGCCGAGACGATCGGCTACCCCGTCCTGCTCAAGCCCTCCGCGGGCGGCGGCGGTAAGGGCATGCGGCTGGTCCGCGACCCCGCCGACCTCCCGGCCGAGATCGACGCGGCGCGGCGGGTGGCCCGGACCGCCTTCGGCGACGACACCCTCCTGCTGGAGCGCTGGGTCGACAACCCCCGGCACATCGAGGTGCAGGTGCTGGCCGACGGCAACGGCACCACCGTGCACCTGGGCGAGCGCGAGTGCAGCCTGCAGCGGCGGCACCAGAAGCTGATCGAAGAGGCTCCCTCCGTTCTGCTGAACCCCGAGACCCGCGCGGCGATGGGCGAGGCCGCGGTGCGGGCCGCCGAGGCGTGCGGCTACACCGGCGCCGGCACCGTGGAGTTCATCGTGCCGGGCGTGGAGTCCGGCACGGCGGCCCCCGGGGGCGTCCTGGACTTCTTCTTCATGGAGATGAACACCCGTCTCCAGGTGGAACACCCCGTCACCGAACTGGCCATCGCCGTCGACACCGGCACCGCCGCCGGCGCGGACGGCCCGCACCGCCTCGACCTCGTCGAGTGGCAGATCAGGGTCGCCGCCGGCGAGGCGCTGCCCTTCCGGCAGCAGGACGTCTCCTTCCTCGGCCACGCGATCGAGGCCCGGATCTGCGCCGAGGACCCCGACCGCGACTTCCTGCCGACCGGCGGCCGGATCATCCGCTGGGACGAGCCGACCGGCGAGGGCATCCGGGTGGACTCCGGTGTCACCGCGGGCAGCGAGGTCGGCAGCCTCTACGACCCGATGCTCGCCAAGGTGATCGCGTACGGGCCCGATCGGCCGACCGCCCTGCGCCGCCTGCGCGCAGCGCTCGCCGACACCCGGATCCTCGGCGTCACCACCAACACCGGCTTCCTGCGGCGGCTCCTCGCCCACCCCGAGGTCGCCGCCGGCCGCCTCGACACCGGCCTGGTCGAGCGGACGGCGCAGCAGACCCCCGTGCTGCTGCGCTCGCCCTACGCCCCGGCCGGCCCCGGGACGGATGCCGCCGACACCGCCGACCTCCCCGCCGGGTCCGTGGACCTGCCCGAGGTGCCGGGGGCCGCCGGCCGCGGCCTTGTGCCGGCGACGGCAGAGGCCGGCGCGTCCGACCTGCTGTACATCGCCGCGGCGCTGTCCCGCCACCTCGACCTCGCCCCCGCCGCCCGGCCCGGCGGCTGGACGGACCCGTACTCACTCCCTTCCGGTTGGCGGATGGGCGGCCAGGCCGCCTGGACCACCCACCGACTGCGGACGCCCGGCCATGAGCCCGTCACCGTACTGGTGCGACCGATCGTGCCCGGCACCGTAGCCGAGCCCACTGACAGTCCGTCGGGAACCGCCTCCGACCTGCAGATCCGCGTCGGAGACGGCGCCGTCCGGCAGGTCAGGGCGGACCGCGCCGGTGACCGTCTGTACGTCACCGTCGACGGCCTGCAGACGACGTTCGCACACACCTCGGACAACGCACCGGGCGGTCGCGTCGACTGGCTCTGCATCGACGGCGACGCCTGGCCGGTCCACACCCACGACCCGGTCGCCGACCGCACGACCGCCGGTGGCGGCCACCACGGCGCCCTCACGGCGCCGATGCCGGGCACGGTCACCGTGGTGAAGGCCTCGGTCGGCGAGTCGGTCAAGCGCGGCCAGACGCTCCTGGTCCTGGAGGCGATGAAGATGGAACACGTGATCGCGGCACCGCACGACGGCACCGTCAGCGAACTCCGCGCGGTCGCCGGTGCGACCGTCGCCATGGAGGAGCTGCTCGCCGTCGTGACGCCGGCCGAGCAGACGGACGGCGGGGCCGACGCATGAGCACCTCCGCATCCCGGAACGACGGAGTGCAGCCGGACGACGCGGCACCGGCCCGCGGCGCGGAGCCGGGCGTGCTGGAGCTCGGGCTGCCCGACCCCGTCCGCGACCCCTCCCTGCCGGAGCGGGTCCGGATCCACGAGGTGGGCCCGCGGGACGGCCTGCAGAACGAGAGCGCGCTCGTACCGGTCGAGGTCAAGGCCGAGTTCATCGCCCGGCTCGCCGCGGCCGGCCTGCGCACGGTGGAGGCCACCAGCTTCGTCCACCCGAAGTGGGTGCCACAGCTGGCCGACGCCGAGGAGCTGATGCCCCGTCTGGCAGGCCTCACCGACCGGTACCCGGGGCTCCGGCTGCCCGTCCTCGTCCCGAACGAGCGCGGACTCGACCGGGCGCTGGCCCACCGTGCCGGTGATGTCGCCGTCTTCGCGAGCGCCACCGAGACCTTCGCCCGCCGCAACCTCAACCGCTCCGCGGACGAGGCGATGGCGATGTTCCGGCCGGTCGTGGAGCGCGCCACCGAGGCCGGGGTGCCGGTGCGCGGCTACCTCTCGATGTGCTTCGGCGACCCCTGGGAGGGCCCCGTGCCGCAGGCCCAGGTGATCCGCTTCGGAGCCCGCCTGATCGAGATGGGCTGCACCGAGCTCAGCCTGGGCGACACCATCGGCACCGCCACCCCGGGGCAGGTGACCGCCCTGGTGGCGGGCTTCGCCGCGGCGGGGGTCCCGGTCGAACGCCTGGCGGTCCACTTCCACGACACCTACGGCCAGGCCCTGGCCAACACGCTGGCCGCGCTGCGCGCCGGGGTGACGGTGGTGGATGCCTCCGCCGGCGGCCTCGGCGGCTGCCCGTACGCCAAGAGCGCCACCGGGAACCTGGCCACCGAGGACCTGGTCTGGATGCTCCACGGCCTCGGCATCGAGACCGGTGTCGACCTCGGCGAACTGGCCGCGGCCAGCGGCTGGATGGCCGGGCGGCTCGGCCGTCCCAGCCCGTCCAGGGCGGTCCGCGCCCTGCTCGGCCCGAACGGCTCCTGACCCCGCACCGCCGCACGCCCCCGGCGCGCACCGCCGCGCACACGCATCCGCACGCATCCGTACGCACCCTCGCGCACCGCCCGCTCGGTGCGCACCGCCCGCTCCCGCCGCTCCGATCCGCCCCGCGGTCCGGACGCGGCACCCACCCTCACTCCGGCCGGCCGCAGCGCCGTCGCCGCCAGCGCACCGATCCAGGAGGATCATCATGCTCGACCACCGGCTGAGCACCGAGTACGAAGAACTGCGACGGACCGTCGAGGAGTTCGCCAACGACCTGGTCGCGCCGAAGATCGGCGAGTTCTACGAGCAGGGCGAGTTCCCCTACGAGATCGTCCGGGAGATGGGGCGGATGGGCCTGTTCGGCCTGCCGTTCCCCGAGGAGTACGGCGGCATGGGCGGCGACTACGTCGCGCTCTGCATCGCCCTGGAGGAGCTGGCCCGAGTCGACTCCTCGGTGGCGATCACCCTGGAGGCCGCGGTCTCGCTCGGCGCGATGCCCATCCACCTGTTCGGGACCGAGGAGCAGAAGCGCACCTGGCTGCCCCGGCTGACCTCCGGCGAGATGCTCGGGGCCTTCGGCCTGACCGAGCCGGAGGGCGGCACCGACGCCGGCGCCACCCGCACCACCGCGCGCTACGACGCCGAGACCGACGAGTGGGTGATCAACGGCACCAAGTGCTTCATCACCAACTCCGGGACGGACATCACCGGCCTCGTCACGGTCACCGCCCTCACCGAGCCGGCCACTCGATCGGGTGAGGACGGTTCCACGCTCTCGCCGACCCGCGAGATCTCCTCCATCATCGTGCCCACCGGGACGCCCGGGTTCCAGGTCTCGAAGAAGTACTCCAAGGTCGGATGGAACGCATCCGACACTCGCGAACTCTCTTTCACCGACTGCCGTGTTCCGGCGGCCAACCTGCTGGGTGCCCGCGGCCGCGGGTACGCCCAGTTCCTGCGCATCCTCGACGAGGGGCGCATTGCCATCGCAGCCCTGGCCACCGGCCTGGCCCAGGGGTGCGTCGACCAGTCGATCACCTATGCCGGTACGCGCCGTGCCTTCGGCCGCACCATCGGCAGCAACCAGGTCATCCAGTTCAAGCTCGCCGACATGGAGATGCGCGCCCACACCGCCCGCCTGGCCTGGCGGGACGCCGCCTCCCGGCTGCTGCACGCCGAGCCGTTCAAGAAGGAGGCTGCGATCGCCAAGCTGTACGCGTCGGAGGCCGCCGTGGACAACGCACGGGAGGCCACGCAGATCCACGGCGGGTACGGCTTCATGAACGAGTTCCCGGTCGCCAGGTTCTGGCGCGACTGCAAGATCCTGGAGATCGGCGAGGGCACCTCGGAGGTCCAGCGCATGCTCATCGCGCGAGAGTTGGGCCTGTGACCTCATGAGGTGAGTCCCGGGCGGGGCCCGATCCGGGTCCACCCGGGAGCCCGCCGCCCGTCCCACCGGTTGCCGACGGCCGGCCACCGCTACTGCCGAACCGTCAGGGAATCACGATCACAGGCCGGTTGGCGCGGCGCGCCAGCCTGCCGGACACCGAACCGAAGATCTTGCCGAGCAGGCCGTGCGTGCTGCCGACGACGATCGCGTCGGCGGCGTACTCCCGGCCGACCTCCTCGATCTCGTGGCAGATGTCGCCACCCCGCTCCACCAGGATCCAGGGCACGCCGGCCAGGAAGTCGGCGCACGCAAGCTCCAGACCGAGGATCTCCGTACGGTGGTCCGGGAGGTCGACGAAGACAGGAGGCTCACAGCCGGCCCACACCGTCGCCGGCAGTCGGTTGGCCACGTGCACGATCACCAGTCCGCACTGGGAGCGCCGTGCCATGCCGACCGCGTACGCAAGGGCCCGCTCACTGGAGAGCGAGCCGTCGAAGCCCACCACGACACCGTGCTGGAACACCGGGTCACAGGCGCGTACCGGCTGTTCCTGGAGTACCGGATCGCCGTCATTGCCGGCACGGCCGGTCATCGGACTCTGGCCGTCCGTCATCGCGTCGCCCCCGTCGTGAGAGCCTCCGCCCGTGGCGTCGGCGCGGTGTGCCTTGCCGCGTACCGCCCTGCGCGGCTGGTGGCGATCGTGCCCTCCCACCGCTGGTGCGCCAACGTCTGTGACGCGCTCACCGGCGCGCGGAGGGGGCTCAAAACCGGCCATGGCTCGAAGCTCTTCACAGGAGACGGACCGATAGGACACGGAACGGCTGCTCCGGTAACAGGCCCGCCGACGGCACCGAGCCGGAATCCTCCGAGCACCACTGAACGCGACCTGTTTCCTCTCAGCGTACGACGAACGCGGGACCCGACCCAGCGGCCGATCACCACCGGCGCAAGGTTCCCGCGAACGGACCGCGCGCACCCTACGGTGCACGCCCCCATGGACGGTGGCAACACGCCACCGGGCAAGGAGGTTCCCAGGAGCTTGACCGACAAATCCCGTCGAAGCAACAGGACGAACACACAACGTGATCCGACTGTCATCGACGCCGTCGGCACGTCGACGACGGCCCAGGTCAGCAGGCCCGGACCGGCCGACCCGAGCACCGGACCAGCCGGCCGATCACCGGCCTGCGCAGCGGTGGGCATCCGTCGCCGGGGAGGGAAAGGTCGGACCCGCACGACATATCGGCGGCACGGCGGCGGGGTACGGACCGGTCGTCCCGACGGCCGCCGAACCCATCCGTCCGACCGATCGCACTCGGCGATGATCCGATCACCGTCCGGATTCGGCCATTTCCCCCGCTCGCCGCGCCGCCTTTGGCAATTGCCAAGTGCATACGCGCGGCCACTGGCAGCATGCAGAACATGCCGCTGCTCCTGTTCGACCTCGACAACACGCTCCTGCCCAGGGACGCCGCGTACCGGTCCTGGGCCCGGGACTTCCTGGCCGAACACCGGCTCCCGGCAAGCGACATCGACTGGTTCACCACCATCGACGGCAGCGGCTACGTGCCGCGCAGCACCGTACTCGGCGCTGCCAAGCGGCGCTACGGCCTCGACCACTCCCTCGACCTCCTGCTCGCCCACTACCGCCGGGGCATCAACTCCCATATCCACTGCCCGGCTCCACACATCGACGCCTTGCATGCCGCGCGGTCGGCCGGCTGGACGCTCGGCATCGTCAGCAACGGGGGGACGCGTCCCCAGCTGGAGAAGATCCGCCGGACCGGGCTCGGGCCGCTCGTGGACGGCTGGGTGATCTCCGAGGAGGCCGACTGCCTGAAGCCGGACCCGCTGATCTTCGCGATCGCCGCGCGGCGGTGCGGGGTGGAGCCCGTCCCGGGCTGGGAGGCCGAGACCTGGGTGATCGGCGACCACGCCCCTGCGGACATCGCGGGCGCCGAGGTGGCCGGGCTGCAGAGCGTGTGGCTGCACCACGGCAGACCGTGGGCCGAGGTCGGCTACCGGCCGACGTTCAGCGCCGCCGGCCTCCCCGAGGCCGTGGGGCTCGCGCTCGGCGCACGACCGGCACCCTCCGCCACCACCCTCCGGCGGGCCGCCACCGAACGCGGCGAGAGCAGGCCCGCGACGGCCCGGGCCGGAGCCGTCCAGCTCGGTTCCCCGGTGATCGCCTCGCCGGCCTCACTCGCGGCGAAGGCCGCGTCCTCCGGAGCGAGGTCCGCGCCCGGGGCGAAGTCCGTGCCGGCGGCAGCAGAGCACGAGCCGGCGGGACGTTCTTCCGCCGACCGTGCACCGGCGGCCATCGGGGTGGCGTAGGTCGGAGCGCGGGCGGCACAGGTCAGCGAGCGGGCGCCGGTGCGCAGAACGCCGGCGCCCGTCCGCCATCGACCACGGCCGCACTGGCCCCGGTCGGGGCAGCCCGGCCGGCCCCCCTCCGGCGCGGCCGGCTGCCGTCTCACCGCAGGGCCCACCAGCGGCTGACCCCCTGCTCCACGAAGCCCATCCGGCGGTACAGGGGCTCGCCCAGCAGCGTGGCGACCAGGACCGCCACCCGGTCGGGGTGGGCGTCCAGCGCCGCCGCCACGACCGCGCGGCCGACCCCGCGGGAGCGGTGTTCCGGCAGGGTGGCCACCATGTAGAGGCCCAGCGCGGTGCCGTCGTCGTAGCTCACGCAGGCGCCGGCCGGCATGCCGTTCCGGCGGGCCGTCCACACCCGATAGCCGGGGGCGCCGAGCAGCGCGGGCGGAATCAGCGCACCGCGGACGTGCGGCAGCATTCCGGGCAGCGGGAGCCCGCCGATCAGCACGGCCTCGGCCTCCGCCAGGTCGTCCGGCCCGAGCGACGCACGGACCTCGATCCCGCCGTCGCAGTCACCGCCGTCGCCGCAGTCACCACCCTCACTGCCCTCCCCGTCACTCACGGCACCCCCGGCGCCCCTGCCCTCCCCTCCCCTCACACCCGTCGCACCCGTCTCACCAGTAGCACCTGACCGGGCGCCGCCCCGGCGGGCCGACGGAGCGTCGGAGCAGTGGACCGCCGGGGCGGCCTCGCGGGTCATCACGGCCTGCCCGAGGGCCGCCACGCAGCCGTGGCGGCCGAGGTCGAGTCGCCCGTACGGGTCCTCCAGGCACAACCGGGCCGTTCGCCAGCCGCGGAGGACGTCGAGCACCTCACCGGTGAGCTCCTCCGGCCGGTCGTAGGGGCGGGTCACGACCACCCGGTGGCCGTCCGCCTCGACGCCCTCGCACCGGACGGCGGTGAAAGCCGGTCGCCGGACGGTCTCCCAACCGTGCACCCGGGCCTGCGCGAGCCAGAACGCGGCGGCATTGTCGTTGGCCAGTTCGAGCCGGCTGCGCGTGTCCATGACGCCGACCCTAACCGGCCGGGCAGGCAGGCCCCCTGGCCGGTGCACCCCTGCGCAGGAAGGCTCGTACCGGCGCGCGCACGCGTCCCGTGCGCCCTGTTTCGTACCGTCGATTTTCAGTCAATTTCGCTTCGTGTCAGTCCCGTTGGCCAAAGGTGCAGCCCAGGGCCGCCGGCGACCTCCGCGCGTCGGCAGCGCCCCGGGACGAGTCGTGCGGTAACAAGCCAGGCTTGCGCCCGCCCCCTTCCCAGAGGGGTCGACGGGTGCCACGCTTCGTGATCGAATGCATCACGCCAAATTGCCATGTCGACATAGCGTCGGATGGTGAACTTGTCACAACAGCAACGGTCCACCCAGTAGATTCGATCTTGGCGGGCAGTGCCGCACCACACCACCGAGGGGGCTGGAGCGCCTTGAGCAGGGTTAGCAGGAGCGACGCGGGTCCTGACGGCGGCCAGCCGCCGACCGGCCTCCCGGGCCGTGCCTCCAGAGCTGACGGGTCGGCACCCCGGTCAGTCAACACCCTGTCAGTCCATACCACCCCGGCGATCAACACACCTGCGGCGCCCGGCGCCAGGAGCGGGTCCCCCGGTCCGGTGGCCCCGTCCCCGACCCCGACCGCGGGAGCGTCCCCCGAGAGCGGGTACGGCCAGACCCCCTTCCAGCAGCACGGCGCCGGCCACCAGCCGGGCGGATATCACTCGACGGCCGGTCAGCACATCGGCCAACAGGCCCAGTTCGCTGCGGGCGCGAGCCACGGCACGGGCCATGGCGCGGGTCACGGCCTCGGCCACGGTGCCGGTCACTCCGGCAACGGTGCGGGCGGGAACGGCGGTCCGTACGCCGTCACCACCTCCGGGCCGCTGCACGCCACCGCCCCCCGCAAGCTCTCCGGGCGGCGCCGGCGGGAGACCGTCGCGGTCCTGATCTTCGGTGGGGCACCCATCTTCGAGAGCTCGATCCCCCTCTCGGTGTTCGGCGTGGACCGCCAGGACGCCGGCGTGCCCCGCTACCGGCTGCTGGTGTGCGCGGGCGAGGAGGGTCCGCTGGCCACCACCGGCGGCCTGACCCTCACCGCACCGTACGGGCTGGAGGCGCTGTCGCGGGCGGGGACCATCGTCGTCCCGGCCTGGCGGTCGATCTCCCAGCCGCCCCCGGTGGAAGCGATCGCCGCCCTCCGCAAGGCCCACCACGAGGGCGCCCGCATCATCGGCCTGTGCACCGGCGCGTTCGTCCTCGCCGCCGCCGGCCTGCTGGACGGGCGTCCGGCCACCACGCACTGGATGTACGCGCCGACCCTCGCCAAGCGGTACCCGCGGGTCCACGTCGATCCGCGCGAACTGTTCGTGGACGACGGTGATGTGCTCACCTCCGCCGGTACCGCCGCGGGCATCGACCTCTGCCTGCACGTCGTCCGCAGCGACCACGGCGCCGAGGCAGCCAATGCGCTCGCCCGGCGCCTGGTGGTGCCCAACCGGCGGAGCGGTGGTCAGGCCCAGTACATCGACCAGTCTTTACCCGAGGAGATCGGCAACGACCCGCTCGCCGAGGTCGTCACCTGGGCCCTGGAGAACCTCAATCAGCAGTTCGACGTGGAGGTCCTGGCCGCTCGCGCGTACATGAGCCGGCGGACCTTCGACCGGCGGTTCCGCACTCTCACGGGCAGCGCCCCGCTGCAGTGGCTGATCACGCAGCGGGTCCTCCAGGCGCAGCGGCTTTTGGAGACCTCGGACCTGTCGGTCGACGACGTCGCCCGGCGGTGCGGGTTCCGCTCCCCGGTCGCGCTCCGCGGGCACTTCCGCCGCCAGCTCGGCGTGTCCCCCGCGGCCTACCGGACGAACTACCGGGCCCGCCGCCCGTCACCGCCGCTCACCGTCCCGCCGCAGGCCGGAGCCGGTGAACGGCCGACCACCTCGGCACCGTTCCCCGCGTCGCCGGCCGTCGGCCACCCCACCGGCCACTCCTCCGGCCATGCCGCCGGTGCCCATCCCGGTCCCAGCGGTGTGGGCGCGGCCGGACATGCGTCGCTGCCGCCGCAGGGGTCGCACCCGGCGGCCCCGGCCAACAGTGCTGCGGGCGGCGCACCGGCCGCGGCGCCGGTGAGCTGCCACCCGGCCGGTCCGGCGGCCAGCTCGCCGACCGCCGGTCCCACCGGAGCCGGGGGCACGGGCCGCCGGAGGACGAGTGCCGTCATTCCGCCGCAGGCCGGACCGGGTGCCGAACGGCGTTCCGCCCAGCCCGGGCCGGACCGCGGCACCACCGGACGCCTTGGCACGCGCCCGACCACCGGCCGTCCGGTCACCGCCCGCCCGGCGGAACGACGGACCGCCGAACAGCAGCCGCCCAACCGGCAGACGGCAGCCCGGCAGCCTGCCGACCCGCAGGCGCTGAGCCGCCGACAGACCGGCCCCCGCACACCGGACCGACCTGCACCGGACCGCCCCGCGCCGGACCGTCCCGCATCGGAGCACCGGCGGTCCGACCGCGGCGGGCCCGAGCACGGCGGGCCCGAGCAGCGGGTGCCCGGTCAGCGCCCGGCCGACGGCAGGACCGGCGACCGGTCCACCGGCGATCCCCGCCCGGTGGAGCATGCGGTGGCCGAGGAGGACGGCTACGACGAGCCGAGCGCACGGGGCCGCGGCCAGGGCCGGCCGCCCGGCCACGCCGACCCGGCCGAGGCGCCGGCCCCGCCGCCCGGCACCGGCGTCAGCGACGGCCCGGCCGCCGCACCCGCCGGAACCGCCGCCGGTTCCGGCTCCGGCTCCGGCGTACCCGCGACGCAGCGCGGCCGGGCGGCCCGGCCGCTGTCCGCCTCGCGGGATCGCGCCGTAGGGTGAGTGGTGTGAATGACCGTCTGGTGTGGATCGACTGTGAGATGACCGGCCTCGGGCACCACACCGGGTGCCCCGATGCGGGGGCCGCGCGGGGGGACGCCACCCCCCCAGACCAAACCCCGGGCGGGG
>NZ_JBHWBW010000064.1:0-24597 GCF_042735675.1 Kitasatospora sp. NPDC059571 | reverse complement strand
GGCCTCGGCCCCGCGGCCCCCCCCCACCCCCGCGGCCCCGCCCGCGTCCCGCCCCGCCCCCCCGGGCCCCCCCTCGACTGCGTTCCTGCTTAGTTGTCGCCGTCCTCGTCGATGAGGAAGCCGCGCATCGGCGCCGGGGCCTGCTGCATCGGCTGCGGAGGCTGCGGGCGGACGGCCGCCATCGGCTGGGTCATCCCGGCCGGGGCCATCTGCGCGGCACCCGTCCCGCCGCCCGACTGGCTGCCGAAGCTCGGGCTGCTGCCGCCGCCGAAGGAGTTCCCGCCGAAGGAGTTGCCCCCGAACGACTGGTTCCCGCCGAAGGAGGGCTGGCTGCCGAAGCTCGGAGCGCCGCCGACCGAGGAGGTCTGGGCCGGGGCCATCGACGACGCCGCCGGCGGCAGCGAGGCGGTGGCCGGGATCCGCGGCGGGGCCAGCGAGTCGTCCGCCTGCGACTCCAGCTGGCGCAGCTGGGTCTCCAGGTAGGACTTCAGGCGGGTCCGGTACTCGCGCTCGAAGGCACGCAGGTCCTCGACCTTGCGCTCCAGCGTGGCGCGGGCGGACTCCAGGGAGCCCATCGCGACGCGGTGCTTCTCCTGCGCGTCCCGCTCCAGCGCGTCGGCCTTGGACCGGGCGTCCCGCTCCAGGCCCTCGGCGCGGCTGCGGGCCTCGCCGACGATCTTGTTGGCCTCGGAACGGGCCTCGGAGATCGCCTGGTCGGCGGTCTGCTGGGCGAGCGCGAGGACGCGGGCGGCGCTGTCGCCACCGGGCTGCTGCTGGGGCTGGACCATCGGACCGCCCATGGGGCCGCCCATCGGGGCGAGCTGCGGCTGGCCCATCGGGCCGCCCATCGGCGCCAGCTGCTGCTGGCCGCCCATGGTCTGGCCCATCTGCTGCGGCTGGCCCATCGGACCGCCCATGGGGCCGCCCATCGGCTGCAGCATCTGACCGCCCATCGGCTGGACCAGCTGCTGCTGGCCGCCCATGGTCTGGCCCATCTGCTGCGGCTGACCCATCTGCTGCGGCTGACCCATCGGACCCGCACCCGGGCCGGGCGGCAGCGCCGGGGCACCGGAGGGCAGGCCGAGCGGCTGGTGGCCGCCCATCTGCTGCTGGCCGCCCATCTGCTGCTGCGGGCCGCCCATCTGCGGACCGGGGCCCTGCTGCTGGCCGGGCACCGGCGGACCGGATATGGCGGCGGGCACGGGCGCGCCGGCGGGGCGGCCGTCCTGCGGCGGCTGCTCCTTGCGCATGTTGGCCTGGTTCTGCGCGGCGGCACGCGTGGCGGCTGCCAGCTTGGCGCGCAGGTCCTCGTTCTCGCGCAGCAGGCGGGTCAGCTCGGCTTCGACCTCGTCGAGGAAGGCATCGACCTCGTCCTCGTCATAGCCTTCGCGCAGCCGGACGGTCGTGAACTGCTTGTTCCGAACGTCCTCGGGGGTCAATGGCATCTCTTCACCTCAACGTGATCGTCGGCACTCCGGAATCCTGTCGCATCGCTCACAACGACAGGGACCGCACGAGCGAGATCAGGACATACACAATGATCATCAGTACGAAGAAGGACAGGTCGAGCGCCACGCCCCCGAGACGCAACGGCGGAATGAAACGCCGAAGAAGCTTGAGTGGCGGATCCGTGACAGTGTACGTGGCCTCCAGGACCAGGACCATGGCCCTTCCCGGCCGCCACGAGCGCGCGAACTGGAAGACCCAGTCCATCACGAGACGGAAGAGCAGGATGAGCAGGAAGACGGTCAGCGCGTAGTACAGCACCGCCCCGACGATCCCCATCTCGTCTCCCTCTCCCCGGTCACTCCGTCAGTGACGCACTGTCGATCGGTCCACACATACAGTCGTGGCCGGGTCAGCTCTGGTTGAAGAACCCACCCTCGGCGATCCGAGCCTTGTCCTCCGCCGTGACATCGACGTTAGCAGGAGACAGGAGGAACACCTTCTGTGTCACGCGCTCGATACTGCCGTGCAGACCGAAGACGAGTCCAGCCGCGAAGTCTACGAGTCGCTTGGCGTCCGTGTCGTCCATCTCGGTCAAATTCATGATCACGGGAGTCCCGTCGCGGAACTGTTCCCCGATGGTACGGGCCTCGTTGTAGGTCCGCGGGTGCAGCGTGGTGATGCGGTAGGGCTCTCGTTCGTTCACTACCTTGGGCATGATCACCGGGGCGCTCTTCTCCAGGTTCTGGCGGCGGTCGGATGTGATGGACGACACTGGTGCCATCCGCGGGGCCTCCTGCCGGATCGGCACGGCGGCCGGCACGGGCTGCGGGGCGATGTGCGCGACCGGCGCGGGCGCGGGGCGCTCGGCCGCGGCCGGGCGCAGGTCCTCGGTGCGCCCGGTGCGGATGGGCTCCGGGTCCGCGTCGTAGTCGTCGTCGGGGTCGTACCCCTGGCCGTCGTACGTCTCGTCCTCCACGAGGCCGAGGTAGACCGCCATCTTGCGCATTGCGCCGGCCATGCTCCTGTCTCCTCCGCTCTGTGGTGGATCGACTCCGGCGCCGGCCTCGGCCTGCGGTTCTCCGCACCGGCCCCACGCCCCGTCGGCCGACGGGCCGTCAGGCCGTGAGGATGTTGCGGAGATGCGATCCACGAAGTGTTCGCTAGCGCGCTGAACGGCTGCTAGGTTCTGTCCTGTTTTGTCCTGCAGTCTGATCTACTACCCGGTGACGTTACCCGAGCGGTGACCGCACACCGAGTACCGCCGTACCGACGCGTACATGTGTCGCTCCGGCCGCAACGGCCTGCTCAAGGTCGCCGCTCATGCCCGCCGAGACCATCGTGGCAGCCGGATGGCTCGCCCGTACGCCGCTTGCGATTTCCGCCAGCCGCGCGAAGGCGGCGGCCGGATCGCCGGCCAGCGGGCCGAGCAGCGGAGCCACCGTCATGACGCCGTCCAGCCGCAGACCGGGGGCGGCCGCGATCAGGTCGGCCAGCGCGGGGACGTCGGCCGGGGCCACCCCGGCCCGGTGCCCGCCCTCGCCGTGCTCCTTGTCGAGCGCCACCTGCACCAGGCAGCCGAGGGGCGCGCGGCCCGAGGACTGCACCGCCGCGGAGAGCGAATCGACCAGCCGCGCGCGGTCCACGGAGTGCACGCGGTCTGCGTAGCGCACCACGGAGCGCACCTTGTTGGTCTGCAACTGCCCGACGAAGTGCCAGGTCAGCGGCAGGTTCGCGCACAGCTCCGCCTTGGGCGCGGCGTCCTGGTCGCGGTTCTCGGCCACGTCCGTGACGCCGAGTCCGGCGAGCAGCGCGGTGTCCTCGGCCGGATAGGTCTTGGTGACCACGACCAGGGTGACCTCGTCGCGGTCGCGGCCGGCCGCGGCGCAGGCGTCGGCGATCCGCTTCTCGACCACGTCGAGGTTGGCGCCGAGCTGCTCGTACCGGGCGCGCAGCCGCTCGTCGAGCGTCGACGGGAAGTCAGGGCGGTTCGGGAACGGAGCGTAGATGTCGTTCGTCATGAAGGATCGGGGCCCAACCAGACGTAGCTCGCGAGCCGGCCCGTGCGCTGCTCGCGGCGGTAGGAGTAGTGGTCGTCCGACTCGAGGGTGCAGACTTCGGAGCGCACCACGTCGGTGACGCCCGCGGCGGCGAGCTGGGCGGCCACCCCGGCGGCGACGTCCAGGGCGGGGGTGCCCCAGGAGGTCTCGGCGCGGGCGGCCGGCACCACCGCCGCGACCTCGTCGCGCAGCTGCGCCGGCACCTCGTAGCAGCGGCCGCAGACCGCGGGTCCGAGCACCGCGGTGATCCGGCCGGGCTCGGCACCGAGCTCGGCCATCGCGCGGACGGCGGCCGGGACGACCCCGGCGGCCAGGCCGGGGCGGCCGGCGTGCGCGGCGCCCACGATCCCCGCGACCGCATCGGCCAGCAGGACGGGCGTGCAGTCGGCGGTGAGCACGGCGAGCACGAGCGGGCGGTCGGTGACCACCGCGTCGACCGTCGGGGCCTGCCCCTCGGGCTGCCGCTCCGTCACGACCGCGACGTCGGCGCCGTGCACCTGGTTCATCCAGACCACGTCCGCCGGGTCCAGGCCGAGCTCCTCGGCGGCGAGCTCCCGGTTGCGGCGGACGGCGGCCGGGTCGTCCCCGACCGCACCGCCGAGGTTGAGCTCCCCGTACGGCGAGGTGCTCACCCCGCCCCACCGGGTGGTGGAGGCGAAGTGAGCACCGTGTCGACTGATGTGAGGAATCACGTGCGGGACGTCTACTTCAGGAAGTCGGGCACGTCGAGCTCCTCGGCGGGGCTCTCGACGTACGGCTGACGGGCCGGCTGGACCTGCGGGGGCACCGGCGCGGTGGTGGCGGCGGAGACCGGGGCCGGGGTGTCCGAGCCACGGGCGCCGTCCTCGCCGCGGGACGTCACCGAGCCGAGGCCGTAGGAGGGGCGGGTGGCCGGGCGCTCGGGCACGGCGGCCGGCGCCGGGGTGCTGGCCTTGACCACCGGGTCGCGGACGATCGCCGGCGGCTGGCCGCCGTCGAAGCCGGCCGCGATGACGGTGACCCGGACCTCGTCGCCGAGGGCGTCGTCGATGACCGCGCCGAAGATGATGTTGGCCTCGGGGTGGGCCGCCTCGCTGACCAGCTGGGCCGCCTCGTTGATCTCGAACAGGCCGAGGTCGGAGCCGCCGGAGATGGAGAGCAGCACGCCGCGGGCGCCGTCGATGGAGGCCTCCAGCAGCGGCGAGGAGATCGCCATCACGGCGGCCGCCTTGGCGCGGTCCTCGCCGCGGGCCGAGCCGATGCCCATGAGCGCCGAGCCGGCGTCCGACATCACGGACTTGACGTCGGCGAAGTCGAGGTTGATCAGGCCGGGGGTGGTGATCAGGTCGGTGATGCCCTGGACACCGGAGAGCAGCACCTGGTCGGCGGAGCGGAACGCGTCCAGCACGCTGACCTGGCGGTCCGAGATGGAGAGCAGGCGGTCGTTGGGGATCACGATGAGGGTGTCGACCTGCTCGCGCAGCGCGGCGATGCCGTCCTCGGCCTGGTTCGCGCGGCGGCGGCCCTCGAAGGTGAACGGCCGGGTGACCACGCCGATGGTCAGCGCGCCGAGCGAGCGGGCGATGTTGGCCACGACGGGCGCGCCGCCGGTGCCGGTGCCGCCGCCCTCGCCGGCCGTGACGAAGACCATGTCGGCCCCCTTGAGGACCTCCTCGATCTCCTCGCGGTGGTCCTCGGCGGCCTTGCGGCCGACCTCGGGGTTGGCGCCGGCGCCGAGGCCCCGGGTGAGTTCACGGCCCACATCGAGCTTCACGTCGGCGTCGCTCATGAGGAGGGCCTGCGCATCGGTGTTGATCGCGATGAACTCGACGCCCTTGAGCCCGACCTCGATCATCCTGTTGATGGCGTTGACACCACCGCCGCCGATACCGACGACCTTGATGACTGCGAGGTAGTTCTGGGGTGCTGCCACGTCGAAGGCCTCTCGCCTCGAATTTCCGGGTCGGCTCCCCATGTCGCGAAGGCCGACGGATGTCGATGGGTGGGGAGCCCAGCGCTTTCGGTGGTGTATGTCCGAAATGCCGACCGCCGACCCGAACCCTAAACTTGAGGTTTAGGGTTGTGGCTGTGCCTCTGTCACATCACTGCGGAACACAGCCCGGTGACACAGGACAGTAGGTCGCATCCGGCCCGTCTTCAACGAACACGCCGAGCTTCCCGTTTTTCTTTTGAGCCTATGTGATCATCGACTCCCGGGTGAAACCGGGGTGACCACCCAGGGTCGGACCGGAGCCTCGGCCCCGTCAATACCGCCCCCGGGGTAAGAACTTACCGGATCATCCCGACACGGCCGGGGCATCCGGTGCACTCACGTCGTAATTCGCGGCTTTCCGGCCCATCAGCGCGGTCAGCACCACGGCCTTGCGCGCGGTGCGCTCCGGGCTCCCCCAGCGGACGGTCACCCCGCCGGACAGCTGCACCCGGACGTCGTCCCAGCTGTGCACCTGGACCGCGCCGGCCCGCTTGGCGACCTCCGGCGGCAGCCCGGCCGCCACCGTGATCGCGGCCTGCACCAGGGCGGTGCGGTCGAAGACGGCCAGCGCGTCGTTCGCCTGCTGACCGAGTTGCAGATCCACCACCGGGACCCCGGCCGGGGCGGCCGCCTCGGTGGCGAAGGTGAAGCCGCCGGCGTCGACCTGGGCGAACTTCCCGTCCTCGGTGCGGACCGCGGCGACCGCCCGGCGCTCCGTCACCTTCACCCGCAGGGTGTGCGGCCATCCGCGCCAGACCTCGGCCTTCGCGACCCGGGGCACCGACTCCACCCGGCGCCGCGCCTCGTCCAGGTCGACCCGGGCGAGCGGCCCCTGCCGCAGACCGCCGAGCGCCCGGGCCACCTCGTCCTGGCCGAGGTGCCCGCTGTCCAGGCCCTGGACGGCGACCGAGCGCACGTCCAGGACGGAGGAGAGGAAGACCAGCCAGCCGAGCGAGCCGGCCACCAGGGCGCCGAGCAGGCACAGCACGACGACGCCGCGCCGGGAGAGCCGGATCCGCGGTGCGGCCGGCTCCCCCGGCGGGTCCGCCGGGGCGGCGCCGTCAACCACGGCGGCGGCCTCCGCGGGATGCCTCGATCGCCTCGTACACCATGCGGACCAGCAGCTCGTCGGCGTCCCGGCGGCCGAACTCGGCGGCGGCGCGGCTCATGTCCCACAGCCGGGCCGGGTCGGTGAGCACCGGCAGCACGTTCTGCAGCACCCACTCCGGGGTGAGCTCGGCGTCGTCCACCAGCAGGCCGCCGCCCGCCTTCACCATCGGCTGGGCGTTGAGGCGCTGCTCGCCGTTGCCGATCGGCAGCGGGACGAACGCGGCCGGCAGGCCGACCGCGGCCAGCTCGGCGACGGTCATCGCGCCGGCCCGGCAGAGCATCAGGTCGGCCGCGGCGTAGGCGAGGTCCATCCGGTCGACGTAGGGCACCGGGCGGTACGGCGGCATCCCGGGGATGTCGTCGACCACCGGCAGCTCGTTCTTCGGGCCGACCGCGTGCAGGATCTGCACCCCGTACTGCTGGAGCCGGGGGGCGATCGCCTGGACGGTCTCGTTCAGCCGCCGGGCGCCCTGCGAGCCGCCGGAGACCAGCAGGGTGGGCAGGCGCTGGTCGAGGCCGAAGTAGTGCCGGGCCTCCGGGCGGACCGCGTTGCGGTCCAGGGTGGCGATGGTCCGGCGCAGCGGGATGCCGATGTAGCGGGAGTCGCGGAGCTTGGAGTCCGGGGTGGAGACCGCCACGAAGTCGGTGTAGCGGGCGCCGATCTTGTTGGCGAGGCCGGGTCGGGCGTTGGCCTCGTGCACCACGATCGGGACGCCGGCGCGCTTGGCGGCGAAGTAGGCGGGCATCGCGACGTAGCCGCCGAAGCCGACCACGACGTCGGCCCTGACCCGCTCGATGACGTCCTGCGCGGCGCGGACGGTGCCGCGCAGCCGGCCGGGGACGGTGATCAGTTCGGGCGTGGGCTTGCGCGGCAGCGGTACGGCCGGGATGAGCGCGAGCTCGTAGCCGCGCTCGGGGACGAGCCTCGTCTCCAGACCGCGCTCGGTGCCGAGCGCGGTGATCCCGACGGACGGGTCGTGCCTGCGGAGCGCGTCCGCGAGCGCCAAGGCCGGCTCGATGTGACCGGCGGTCCCGCCGCCGGCGAGTACGACATGCACCGAAATTCACCGCTCCCTGCGCGCCGGCCGTGCGGCCGGCTTGCGCGCTGTGGTTCGTCGTCGTGGCAGCACCCGGGCCAGGAGTGCCCCGGACCGGGTGGGGTTCCGGGCGGCGAGTGCCGCCTTGGCCCCCGGGGAGCTGCGCGCGAAGCTGATCAGCACCCCGATGGCGCACATGGCCGACAGCATGGCGGACCCGCCGTAGGAGAACAGCGGGAGGGGCACGCCCGCGATGGGCAGCAGTCCCAGGGCCGACCCCAGGTTGACCATGGCCTGGGCCATGATCCACGTGGTGGCGGCTCCCGCGGCGTACCTGACGAAGGAGTCCTTCGTGCCGATGGCCACTCGGATACCCGCGTAGCCTAGTGCCGCGAAGAGACCGAGGACGGACAGCGTCCCCACCAGTCCGAGTTCCTCCCCGGTGGCGGCGAAGATGAAGTCGGTGTGGGCCTCGGGCAGCTGGCCCCACTTCTCCACGCCGGCGCCCAGTCCGGACCCGAACGGTCCGCCCGCGGCAAGGGCGTAGAGCCCGTGGAGGGCCTGGAAGCAGTTGAGGTTCGGGTCCGGCTTGGTGACGCCGATGCAGGCCAGCCGGTCGAGGCGGTGCGGCACGGTGATGATCAGCGCGGTGCAGGCGACCACGGCGATGCCGAGGGTGGCGCCGAACAGCCGCAGCGGGGCGCCGACCATCCAGAGCAGGCCGAAGAGCATCGCGACCAGCACCATCGTGGTGCCCATGTCGCCGCCGAGCATGATGAGCATCATCAGCAGCACGGTGCCGGGCACCAGCGGGACCAGCAGGTGCTTCCACTGGTCGAGGGTGTGGGTGCGGTGCTTGCGGGCCAGCAGGTCCGCGCCCCAGAGCACCACGGCGAGCTTGGCGAACTCCGAGGGCTGGACCTGGAAGAAGCCGAAGTCCAGCCAGTTCCGGTTGCCGTTGACCATCGTGCCGATGCCCGGGACGGC
This sequence comes from Kitasatospora sp. NPDC059571, assembly GCF_042735675.1. Lineage (NCBI taxonomy): Bacteria > Bacillati > Actinomycetota > Actinomycetes > Kitasatosporales > Streptomycetaceae > Kitasatospora > Kitasatospora sp. NPDC059571. Next base: position 15,985 of record NZ_JBHWBW010000064.1, on the reverse strand, counting down.
GACCAGCAGCAGTGCGCCCACCACCCCGAGCAGCAGCGGGTAGGCGAGCACCCGCAGCGCCTTCACCGGGGTGCGCGCCAGCAGCACCAGCATGACGGTGCCGAGCAGCACGGCGACCAGCTGCTTGCGGAAGAAGAAGGTGATCGGCAGGTGCCGCTCCATCACCAGGATCTGGGAGGAGGAGAACACCATGACCAGGCCGAGCACCACCAGCAGCATGGTGGAGCCGAGGATCAGGTAGTACGGGGTGAGCGGCCGGTCCAGCGTCCAGCGGACCCGGTCGCGGAAGGCGCGCAGCCTGGTGATCGGGGTCGCGGACTTGAAGGTGGTGGTGGTCGCCGAGATGAGCGGGAGCCGCGAGGGGCCGCGCTCCGGTGGGGCGGTCGTCCCCGCCTTGCCCTCACCGGACACGCGTCTCCCCCATCGTCGTGCTCCCCGTTCCTACTCCGCGAGTTCCCGTACGGCGGCGGCGAACATGTCCCCGCGCTCGTTGTAGTTGGTGAACATGTCCATCGAGGCGCAGGCCGGCGCCAGCAGGACGGTGTCGCCCGCCTCGGCGAGCGACGCCGCCGTCCGGACCACCTCCGCCATCGCCACCGCGCCAGTCTGGCCCGCGGCGGCCTCGATCACGGGCACATCCGGAGCGTGTCGCGCCAGGGCCGCGCGGATCAGGGCGCGGTCCTCGCCGATCAGCACGGCGGCCCGCAGCCGGTCCGCGGCGCCCGCCGCCAGGTCGTCGAACTCGGCGCCCTTGGCGAGCCCGCCGGCGATCCAGACCACCGGCTCGTACGCGGCCAGCGAGGCGGCGGCGGCGTGCGTGTTGGTGGCCTTGGAGTCGTCGACGTAGCGGACGCCGCCGACCACGGCGACCTCGGCGATCCGGTGGGCGTCCGGGCGGAAGGCCCGCAGGCCGTCCCGGACGGCCTTGGTGTCGACGCCGTAGGCGCGGGCCAGGGCCGCGGCGGCGAGCGCGTTGGCGATGTTGTGCGGGGCGGGCGGCACGATGTCGGAGACCGCGCCGATCTCGGCCGCGTTGTTGGCCCGGTCCTCGACAAAGGCCCGGTCGACGAGCAGGCCGTCGACCACGCCGAAGTTCGACAGGGCGGGGGCGTCGAGGCCGAAGCCGATGGCGCGGCAGCCCTCCTCGACGTCGGCCTCGCGGACCAGCGCCTCGGTGGCCGGGTCGGCCAGGTTGTAGACGCAGGCGACCTGGTTGCCCTCGTAGATGCGGCCCTTGTCGGCGGCGTACGCCTCCATGGAGCCGTGCCAGTCGAGGTGGTCGGGCGCCAGGTTGAGCACGGCGGCCGAGTGCGGGCGCAGCGAGGGCGCCCAGTGCAGCTGGTAGCTGGAGAGCTCGACGGCGAGGACGTCGTACGGCTCCTCGGCGAGCACCGCGTCCAGGACGGAGACGCCGACGTTGCCGACGGCGGCGGTGCGCCGGCCGGCCGCGGTGAGGATCGAGGCGAGCATCTGGACGGTGGTGGTCTTGCCGTTGGTGCCGGTGACGGCCAGCCAGGGGGCGGGCTCGCCGGTGGCCGGGTGCGGGCGGCGCAGCCGCCAGGCGAGTTCGACGTCGCCCCAGACCGGGACGCCGGCCGCGTCGGCGGCGGCGAACAGCGGGCTGTTCGGCGGCCAGCCGGGCGAGGTGACGACCAGTCGGGTGCCCTCGGGCAGGGTGGCGCCGTCGCCGAGGCGGACGGCGATGCCGGCCAGCTGCTCGGCCTTGGCGCGCAGCGCCGGGGAGTCGCCGCCGTCGACGACGGTGACCTCGGCGCCGAGGCCGTGCAGCACCCGGGCCGCGCTGACCCCGGAGAGGCCGAGGCCGGCGACGACGACCGGCAGGCCGGCCCAGTCGGGGTTGTCCGTCATCCGGCCACCCATCCCGCGTAGAAGAGTCCGAGGCCGACCGCGACGCACAGGCCCTGGATGATCCAGAACCGGACGACGATCAGGACCTCGCTCCAGCCGACGAGTTCGAAGTGGTGCTGGAGCGGTGCCATCTTGAAGACGCGCTTGCCGGTCATCCGGAACGAGCCGACCTGGATGATCACCGAGAGGGTGATGATCACGAAGAGGCCGCCGAGCAGGGCCAGCAGCAGTTCGGTGCGCGAGCAGATCGCGAGGCCGGCGAGGGCGCCGCCGAGGGCGAGCGAGCCGGTGTCACCCATGAAAATCTTGGCGGGCGAGGTGTTCCACCACAGGAAGCCGAAGCAGGAGCCCATCAGCGCCGAGGCGACGACGGCGAGGTCCAGCGGGTCGCGGACGTCGAAGCAGCCGGCGGTGGCGGTGGCCATGTGGGCGCAGGTCTGGCCGTACTGCCAGACGCCGATGAAGGTGTAGGCGCCGAAGACCATGACCGAGGCGCCGGTGGCGAGGCCGTCGAGGCCGTCGGTGAGGTTCACGCCGTTCGACATCGCGGCGATCATGAAGTACGCGAAGAGGACGAACAGCACCGGGCCGACCGACCAGCTGAAGTCCCGTACGAAGGAGAGGTGGGTGGAGGCCGGGGTCAGGCCGCGGCTGTCGTTGAACTGCAGGGCCAGGATGGCGAAGGCGAGTCCGACGAAGGACTGGCCGAGCAGCTTCGCCTTGGCGCGCAGGCCGAGCGAGCGGCGCTTGACCACCTTGATGTAGTCGTCCAGGAAGCCGACCAGGCCGAGACCCGTGGTCAGGAACAGCACCAGCAGGCCGGAGGCGGTGGGCGACTCGCCCGCTATCGCCTTGGTCGCGAAGTAGGCGATCAGGGTGGCCAGGATGAAGGCGATGCCGCCCATGGTGGGCGTACCGCGCTTGCTGTGGTGCGCTTTGGGGCCGTCGTCGCGGATGTACTGGCCGTAGCCGTGCTTGGCCAGCAGCTTGATCAGCGCGGGCGTGCCGAGCAGGGACAGGACCAGGCCGATCCCGCCGGAGTAGAGGATCTGCTTCATCACGAGGCGGCCCCAGGGGCGAGCAGGGCCTCGGCGACCTTCTCCAGGCCGGCCGAACGGGAGGCCTTCACCAGCACCACGTCCCCAGGCTGCAGCTGACTGCGCAGCAGCTCGATCGCCGCGTCCGCGTCGGACACCAGCACCGACTCCTCACCCCACGAACCTTCGTTCCTCGCGCCGAGTTCCATGCAGGCCGCCTCGCGTCCGCCGACCGCCACCAGCTTGGTGACGTCGAGCCGGACGGCGAGCCGCCCGATGGCGTCGTGCTCGGAGAGGCTGTCCTCACCGAGCTCCCGCATCTCACCGAGCACCGCCCAGGTGCGGCGGCGCTCCGGGCCGCGGCCGGCCATCGACACCAGGGCCCGCAGCGCGGCCCGCACCGAGTCCGGGTTCGCGTTGTAGGCGTCGTTGACGACGGTCACACCATCGGCCCGGTCGACGACCTCCATGCGCCAGCGGGACAGCGCACCCGCCTCGCTGAGCGCTTCGGCGGTGTCGACGACGGGCATCCCGAGCTCCACCGCCACCGCTGCGGCGGCGAGGGCGTTCGAGACGTGGTGCTCACCGTACAGGCGCAGGTTCACGGGTGCGGAACCGGCTGGGGTGATCAGCGTGAACGACGGCCGCCCGGTGGCGTCCAGGCGAACATCGGCCGCCCGGACGTGGGCGTCCCGGCTCTCGCCGAACAGCACGACCCGGCCCTTGGTGCGCTCCGCCATCGCCCGGACCAGCGGGTCGTCGGCGTTGAGCACGGCGACGCCCTCGGTGGTGAGCGCCTCGACGATCTCGCCCTTGGCCTGGGCGATGCCCTCCTTGGAGCCGAACTCGCCGACGTGCGCGCTGCCGACGTTGAGGACCACGGAGACGGACGGCGGGGTGATGCTCGTCAGGTACTCGATGTCGCCCTTGTGCCGGGCGCCCATCTCCAGGACGAGGTGACGCGTCGTCTCCTCGACCCGCAGCGCGGTCATCGGGTGCCCGATCTCGTTGTTGAGGTTGCCGGGCGGGTAGATGGTCTCGCCGTGGCGCTGCAGCACCTGGGCGATCAGGTCCTTGGTGCTGGTCTTGCCGGAGGAGCCGGTGAGCGCCACCACGCGGGTGGCGCCGGCGCGCTCGACCACGGCGCGGGCGAGCCGGCCGAGGGCGGCGACCACGTCGTCGACCACGATGGCGGGCACGCCGACCGGCCGGGCCGCGAGCACCGCGACGGCGCCGTCGGCGACGGCGCCGGCCGCGTACTCGTGGCCGTCCACCCGCTCGCCGACGACGGCGACGAACAGGCCGCCGGGCCGCACCTGCCGGGAGTCCACCACGACGGGGCCGGTCACCCGGGCCGCCGGGTCGGCGCCGCCGTCGAGCGTGCCGCCGACCGCCGCGGCGGCCTCGGCCAGGGTCAGAGCGATCACGGCTGCACTCCTTCGTCGGTCGGGCGGGCGTCCGCGGACGCCGCCGACTCGGGGTGGGTACGGTGCGCGATGGCCTCGCGCAGCACCTCGCGGTCGTCGAACGGGCGGACCTCGCCGTGGGCGTACTGGCCGACCTCGTGGCCCTTGCCGGCCACCAGCACGGTGTCGCCGGCGTGCGCGCGGGCCACCGCCAGGGCGATCGCCTCGGCGCGGTCGGGCACCACCAGCACGTCGCCGCGCTCGGTCTCGGGGACCTCGGCGGCGCCCGCGAGCATCGCGGTGAGGATCACCAGCGGGTCCTCCGAGCGCGGGTTGTCGCTGGTGAGCACGGCGGTGTCGGCGATCCTGGCGGCGATGGCGCCCATCGGGCCGCGCTTGAACGGGTCGCGGTCGCCGCCGCAGCCGACCACCACGTGCAGCCGGCCCTTGGTGACCTCGCGCAGCGACTCCAGGACGGCCCGCAGGGCGTCCGGCTTGTGCGCGTAGTCGACCACGGCGACGTAGGGCTGGCCGGCGTCGACCCGCTCCAGCCGGCCGGGGACGCCGGACGAGGAGGCCACCCCGGCGACCGCGGCGGCCAGCGGGATGCCCGCGGTGACCAGCGCGGTGATCGCGCCGAGCGCGTTGGCGACGTTGAACGGGCCGGGCAGCGGCACCGAGGCGTCGGCGCTCGCGCCGTCCGGGCCGAGGACCCGGAAGGTGGAGCCGGCCGGGCCGAGCTGCACGTCGACGGCCCGCCAGTCGGCGTCCTCGTCGCCGCGGGCGGAGAACGTGGTCATCGGGATCGGCGCCTCGCCGGCCAGCCGGCGGCCGTACGCGTCGTCGAGGTTGGCCACCCCGCGGCGGGCCTTGTCGGTCTGGAAGAGCCGGGCCTTGGCCCGGTAGTAGTCCTCCATGTCGGGGTGGAAGTCGAGGTGCTCGGGGGTCAGGTTGTTGAAGAGCGCGACGTCGTAGAGGACGCCGTCCACCCGGCCGAAGACCAGGGCGTGGCTGGAGACCTCCATGACCACCGCGTCCGCGCCGCGCTCGCGCATCACCGCGAGGACGGCGTGCAGGTCGGTGGACTCCGGGGTGGTCCGCTCGCTCTTGATCCGCTCGCTGCCGACCCGCATCTCCACGGTGCCGATCACCCCGGGCAGCAGCTCCGCGCCGCGCAGGCCGGCCTCGACCAGGTACGAGGTGGTCGTCTTGCCGTTGGTGCCGGTCAGACCGATCATCAGCAGCTGCTCGCTGGGCCGTCCGTACACGGCGGCGGCCAGCCGGCCCATCGCCCCGCGCACGTTGTCCACCAGCAGCAGGGGCACGCCCGCGTCGGCCGCCAGCTCGGCGCCGGCCGGGTCGGTGAGGACGGCGACCGCGCCGGCCTGCACGGCCTTGCCGGCGAAGGCGGCACCGTGGTGGTTGGCACCGGGGAACGCCACGTACACGTCGCCGGGGCGCACCGCGCGGGAGTCGTGGGTGATGCCCGTGACCGCGCCGCCCTCGACGGGCGCCGCGTCCAGCAGTCGGGCGACCTCGGCGAGCGGCAGCGCCGCCGGGCTGGTCGGACGGGGCGGGCTCGCGGAGATTTGATCGGGTTTCGGCACGGCGGGCAGGGTATCGGCCGAAGGGCCCCCAGGGCCAAACCGGGCCCGTCCGTCCCCGCCGTTCGGTGCCGCGGGGCCCCTCCCGGGGTCGTCGGACGCTGGACGGTCGGGGGTCTCGCTCATCAGGGCTTCCACTCCACGGGCAGGTTCGGCGCCGCGCTGCCGCTCGGCGCGACCTGCAGGGTCTTCAGGGCGAACTCCATCACCTGCTTGAACACCGGGCCGCACAGCTGGCCGCCGAAGTGGCCGTTGACCGGGTTCTGGATCACGCAGGAGACCGTCACCCGGGGCTTGTCGGCCGGCGCGAAGCCGATGAAGGAGGCGGTGTACCCGGAGTACCTTCCGGTCCTCGGGTCCACCCGGTTGGCGGTGCCGGTCTTGCCGGCCACCCGGTAGCCCGGGATCTGCGCCTTGGTGCCGGTGCCCTGCTCGTCGGTGACGACGGACTCCAGCATCTCGGTCAGCGTCTTCGCCGTCTCCGGCGTCACCACCCGGCTCTGCGCCCCGGCCGGGGCCGGGGTGTAGCGCCCGTCCGGGCCGGTGGTACCCATGACCAGGCTCGGCGCGACCCGCACCCCGCCGTTGGCGATGGTGGAGAAGACCGAGGTGGCCTGCAGCGCGTTGACCGACAGGCCCTGGCCGAACGGGATCGTGTACTGCTGCGAGCCCTTCCAGTCCTCCGGCTTGGCCAGGATGCCCCGCGTCTCGCCGGGGAAGCCCAGCCCGCTCGGCTGGCCGATGCCGAACTTCTGGAGGTAGCCGCCCAGCACCCGGTTGGACTCGGCCTGGTCCTTGCCGAGGTGCTCGGCGGCCTCGATGGTGCCGATGTTGGACGACTTGGCCAGCACGCCGGCCAGCGTCAGGTACCAGGTCTCGTGGTCGACGTCGTCGTGGAAGACCCGGTCGGAGCGCTGCAGCGTGTTCGGCACGGTGACGTGGGTGTCCCAGCTCGCCGAGCCGGTGTCCAGCACCGCCGCCATGGTCATCAGCTTGGCCGTCGAGCCCGGCTCGTAGGCGTCCTGGACGGCGGCGTTGCCGAGCTGGTCGGGGCGGGCCGAGGAGAGGTCGTTCGGGTCCAGGCCGGGCGAGGTCGCCATGGCGAGGATCCGGCCGCTCTGCACGTCCTGGACGACCACGTAGCCCTTCTCGGCGCCGGCGTTGGCGACCTGGTCGCCGATCGCCCGCTGGGCCGCCCACTGGATGTCCTTGTCGATGGTCAGGCGCAGGTCCTCACCGGGCACCGGGTCCTGCTGGCTGCCGCCGGAGCTGGGCACGATCCGGCCGCCCACCGAGGCGTAGGTGGAGCGGCCGTCCTTGCCGGCCAGGTCCTTCTGGTACTGCAGTTCCAGGCCGCCGGTGCCGGTGCCGTCGCTGTTGACGAAGCCCACCAGGTTGCCCGCCAGGTCGGCGGCCGGGTACACCCGGCGCTTGGCCGGCGCGTAGACCACGCCGGCCAGCGGGTTGGCGCAGCCCGGGTCGACCGAGGTGCGGCCGCCCCGGTCGGCCGGCTTGGCGAGCAGCTGGCGCTGCGCCCGGCAGGCCTTGGTGTCGGCCTGCTTGGCGAGGCCGGCGCGCAGGTCGGAGATCTGGTTCTTGACCTCCGGGGTCTGCCGGGCCGCGAGCAGCGCGTAGCGGCTCTTGGGGTTCTTCGGGTTGAGGTGGAGCAGCGCGGTGAGCTTCTCCTTGGGCAGGGCGAGGATCGGGGCGAGCAGCGCGGCGGCCTGTTCGGGGGCGTCCGGCAGGTGCGTGGCCTCGGGGGTGAACAGCGTCGGGTCGGCGGTGATGTCGTACGCGTCCACGGTGGTGGCGAGCACGGTGCCGTCGGAGGACGTTATCGAGCCGCGCTCCGCGGAGAGCACCACCGGCACGTACTGGTTGGCGCCGGCCTCGGCGGCCAGCGCGTGCGAGTCGAGCAGCTGGAGCTGGACGAGCCGGCCGGCGAAGACGGTGAAGACCGCGACCAGGGCGATGCCGACCACCCGCAGGCGGCGGCGCGGGTCGGCGAGCCGGATCATCCGGGGCTGCGGGCGGGCCGGCGGGCGCGGCGGGCGGCGGGCCGGGCCGGCGGCGGGCCGGCCGGTTCGGCGCTGGTCGGGGGTGCGGCGCGGTTCGGCTCCGCGCGGGCGGGGCGCGCGGGGCCGTTCGCCGGCGGGGCGCTGCGGGCGGCGGTCGCCGGAGCCGTGCGGGGGCCTGCGGGGGGTGCTCACCGGGTGCCCCCCTGGGTGGGGGTGCCGGCGGGCGGGGCCGGGGCGATCTGCACGCCGCCGTCACCCGCGCCGGGGTCGGGCGTCGCGGAGGCGCTCGCACCGCCCTGGGCGGCCGGGTCGGTGGGCGGGGTGCCGGCGGACGGCGCGGCCTGCGGCGACGGGTCGCCGCCCGGCCGCTTGACCGCCGGGCTGTCCTGGGCCTGGCCCGGCTTGCCGAGCACGGAGCCGTCGTCCTGGAGGAAGACCGGGTCGCCGCCGGGCACCATGCCGAGCTGCCGGGCGCGCTCGGCGAGGGCGTCCGGCGCGGCGTCGTGGTCGATCTGGCGCTGGAGGCCCTGCCGTTCGTCGGTCAGGTCGGTGGTCTGCTTCTTCAGCCGGGACAGCTCGAAGGAGCCCTCGTTGAGGGCGGTGTTGAGCATCAGCAGGCCGAGCAGGCCGGCCGAGAGGAGCACCACCACGAGCACCGCGAAGGGTGTGCGGCCGCGGACCGACCGCGCCCCGGGCCGAACCGTGAGCCGTGCCCTGCCCCCCTGCCCCGGGAGCCCACCGCTCCCCGGGACCCGCCCCCTGCGTCCGCCCACGGGCAGCAGGGGCCCACCGCCGGCCACCGGCACCGCGCTCTCCCTCGTGTCGTCGGCCCGGCTCAGCCCCGGGTCGCCCTGATCCTCTCCGCCACGCGCAACCGGACGGGTGCGGCGCGCCGGTTCTCCTCGATCTCCTCCTCGGTGGCGAGCTCGGCCCCGCGGGTGTGGAGCTTCAGCCAGGGCTGGTGCTCCTCGGGTACGAACGGCAGCCCGGGCGGGGCGGTGGAGGTGGCGCCGGCCTGAAGGTACTGCTTGACCAGGCGGTCCTCCAGGGACTGGTAGGACATCACCACGATCCGCCCGCCGACCGCGAGGACGTCCAGGGCGCCGGGGACGGCCCGGTCGAGCACCTCCAGCTCCCCGTTGACCTCGATCCGCAGGGCCTGGAAGGTGCGCTTGGCCGGGTTGCCGCCGGTGCGCCTGGTCGCCGCCGGGATGGCGTTGCGTACCAACTCCACGAGACGCGCGCTGGTGGTGAACGGTTCCTTCGCCCGTTCGCGGACGATCACGGAGGCGATCTTCCCGGCGAACCGCTCCTCGCCGTACACCTTGAGGATCCGGGCGAGGTCGCCGTGGCTGTAGGTGTTGAGCACCTCGGCGGCGCTCAGGCCCCGGGTCTGGTCCATCCGCATGTCGAGCGGGGCGTCCTGGGCGTAGGCGAAGCCGCGCTCGGCCTCGTCCAGCTGCATCGAGGAGACGCCGAGGTCGAACAGCACGCCCTGGACCTCGCGGATCCCGAGGTCGGCCAGGACCCGCGGGATCTCGTCGTAGACGGCGTGCACCAGGGTGGCCCGGTCGCCGAACGGGGCGAGGCGCTCGGCGGAGAGCTTCAGGGCGGCGGTGTCGCGGTCGACCGCGACCAGCCGGACCTCGGGGAACTGGGTGAGGATCGCCTCGCTGTGGCCGCCGAGGCCGAGGGTGGCGTCGACCACGACCGCGCCGGGGGCGGAGATCGCCGGGGCCAGCGCGTCCATGCAGCGCTGGAGCATCACCGGGACGTGCCTGGGTGCCGGGGTGTCGTTGCTCATCGCGCGGTGGCGCCCTTCGTCGGTGCTGCGTCCGCCCGGACGCGGGCGGCTGCCACCATTCTCGCCCACGGTCCGCGGCCGTCGGCACACCCCTGCACGGCGGGTGCCGCGGCCCGGCGCACGCCCCGTGCGGGCGGTGCGGCGCCACGCAGCCCGTGGTCCCCGCCCGCTCGCCTGGGGAAGGGGTGCCGCCCGGCACCGGGGAAGGTGCGCCAGGAGGCACCGGAGCGGGAGGAGGCCGCGGGCCGCGTGGTGCGGGCGGCCCTGCCGCGGGATCCGCGGTCGACGGAGCGTACGGGGCCGGCTCCACTGCGTGGTCAGCCTAGCGTCCGGGCCCGGCGAGTCAACGCTCCCCGGCGGCGCACCACCCGGGCGGAGGTACGGATCACCGCAGGTCCTGCCCGTCCGGCCGGACGGCACCGGGTCGCACGCCGCGGGCGCACGGGAGGGCCCCCGCGCCCGGCATACCGGGGCGAAGCGGGTGCATCCGATGGAGAACGGCCACAGCCGCGCTATGGACTCGATCACAGCCGGCCGGCGGTGGGCACCACGGCCCCGGAAATCGGATTACCTTCATCACCATGACAGTGACCCCCGACCGGCCCGTGCCGAACGCCGCTGCCACCGCCGCCCCCGGCATCACCGACCGCTTCGTGGAGTCGAACCGCGCGTACGCGGTCGGCTTCCGCGACGGCGGCATGGACGCCCGGCCCGTCCAGAAGGTCGCCGTGGTGGCCTGCATGGACGCCCGCCTCGACCTGTTCGCCGCGCTCGGCCTCGAACTGGGCGACGCCCACATCATCCGCAACGCCGGCGGCGTCGTCACCGACGACACCATCCGCTCGCTGACCATCAGCCAGCGCGCCCTCGGCACCCGCTCCGTCGTGCTGATCCACCACACCGGCTGCGGCCTGCTCGGCCTCACCGAGGACTTCCGCCGCGAGCTGGAGCTGGAGGTGGGCCAGCGCCCGCAGTGGGCGGTGGAGTCCTTCGTGGACCTGGACGGCGATGTCCGGCAGTCCATGCAGCGGGTGCGGACCTCGCCGTTCCTGCCGCACACCGAGGACGTCCGCGGCTTCGTCTTCGACGTCCACACCGGCCTGCTGCGCGAGGTCGACTGACCCCGTAGGACCCCTTCGCACGGTCCCGAGCATCCCCGTCCCTCGCCCGTCCCCGGCCCGGCCGACGCCGTCCGGGTCCTGCCCTCCGGCACCGGCCCGGCACCCGTGGCCGGGCCGGCCGGCCCCCCGCTGCTGCGGGACGAACCGGGACACTGCACGCGTGTCGCCCGGTCGAGTGACTTCCGGGTGTCGGACAGGGAAGAATGCGGGTGCCGGCCCGGCCCGCACCGATGTGCGGCTGCCCGGCCGAACGCCCGCCGCCCGTGCCGCTCCTCGCCGGAACCGCACCCGGCCGGCGTCGAGGCATCGGAGCGGGTCGGCCAGGAGCCGGCACGAGTGGTCCACATGGGAGCGAACGGGTGACGACCTACAACACGCAGGGTGCGGTGGGGGCCAAGCCCTCCGAAGGCTTCGGGGCCCGGCGGCCCGCGGGGCTCCAGGAGCTGGGCGCGGTGGCCGAGCGGATCCGCGCGTCGGTGGAGAGCGTCATCGAGGGCAAGCCGGAGGCCGTCCGGATCGCGCTGACGGTGCTGCTCGCCGAGGGCCACCTGCTGCTGGAGGACGTGCCCGGCGTCGGCAAGACCATGCTGGCCAAGGCGCTGGCGAGATCCGTGGACTGCACGGTGCGCCGGATCCAGTTCACCCCGGACCTGCTGCCGTCCGACGTGACCGGCACCAACGTCTTCGACCAGCACCAGCGCGACTTCGAGTTCCGGCCCGGCGCGATCTTCGCGCAGATCGTGGTCGGCGACGAGATCAACCGCGCCTCCCCGAAGACCCAGTCGGCGCTGCTGGAGTCGATGGAGGAGCGCCAGGTCACCATCGACGGCACCAGCTACGAGCTGCCGTCCCCGTTCATGGTGGTGGCCACGCAGAACCCGGTCGAGATGGAGGGCACCTACCCGCTGCCCGAGGCCCAGCGCGACCGCTTCATGGCCCGGATCTCGATCGGCTACCCCAGCCCCGACGCCGAGTTCGCCATGCTCGACGTGCACGCCGGGGCCAGCCCGCTGGAGGACCTCCAGCCGGTCGCGCACGCCGCCGACATCCTCAAGCTGATCGAGCTGGTGCGCACCGTGCACGTCGCGGACGCGGTCCGCCGCTACGCGGTCGACCTGGTCGCCGCCACCCGCAACCACCCGGAGCTGCGCCTGGGCGCCTCCCCCCGGGCGACCCTGCACCTGGTGCGGGCGGCCCGGGCCGCGGCGGCCCTGGAGGGCCGCGACTACGTGCTGCCCGACGACATCCAGGCGCTGGCCGTCCCGGTGCTGGCGCACCGGCTGCTGCCGACCGCCGAGACCCAGCTCAGCCGCCGCACCGCCGAGCAGGTCGTGCTCGACCTGGTCGCCCGGCTGCCGATCCCCCGTCCGCAGGGGCGCGGCTGACGTGGCCCCCGGCGAGAACCCTTCCGGGCTGCGGGTCGGTCTGCGCGGACTGACCACCCGGGGCAGGTCCTTCCTGGCCGCAGGGGTGACCGCGTCGCTGTGCGCGTACGTCTTCGGCCAGGACGCCCTGCTGCGGGTCGGCGTGCTGCTGGCCGCGCTGCCGCTGGCCGCCGCCCTGCTGCTGGTGCGCACCCGCTACCGGGTGGCCGGCGGGCGCCGGCTCTCCCCGCACCGCGCCCCGGCCGGCCAGGAGGCCCGCGTCCACCTGCGGCTCGACAACGTGTCCCGGGTGCCGACCGGCGTACTGCTGCTGGAGGACAAGGTCCCGTACGTGCTCGGGCCGCGGCCGCGGTTCGTGCTGGACCGGGTGGAGTCCCGCGGCTACCGCGAGGTGTCCTACCGGGTCCGCTCGGACCTGCGGGGGCGCTACCCGCTCGGGCCGCTCCAGCTGCGGCTGTCGGACCCGTTCGGGATGTGCGAGCTGCACCGCTCCTTCGCCGCGTCCGACGTGCTCACCGTGGTGCCGCAGGTGCAGGTGCTGCCGCCGGTGCGGCTGCCCGGCGAGCGGCCCGGCCACGGCGACACCAACGCCCGCGCCCTGGCACTGGCCGGCGACGACGACGTCATCCCCCGCGAGTACCGCCAGGGCGACGACCTGCGCCGGGTGCACTGGAAGTCCACCGCCCGCTACGGCGAGCTGATGGTCCGCCGCGAGGAGCAGCCGCTGAAGGCCCGCGCCGCGGTGCTGCTGGACACCCGGGAGACCGCGCACCGCGGCACCGGCCCGGCGTCCTCCTTCGAGTGGGCGGTGTCCTGCGCCGCCTCGGTCGGGTCCCACCTGATCGGGCGGGGCTACCGGACCAGGCTGATCACCGACACCGGCCGCAGCGCGCCGGCGGCCGGCAGCACACTGAGCACCACCCCGGCCGAGGCCGGCGGCCTGCTGCTCGACGAGCTCGCGGTCGTCGAGCACTCCGACGGCGGCGGGCTGGCCCGCGTCGAGGAGGTGCTGCGCGGCGGCGAGGGCCTGCTGGTCGCCGTGGTGGGCACCCTCGACGACGAGGAGCTGCACCGGCTGGCGCGGCTGCGCCGGCGGGCCGCCGGGGCGGTCGTCGTCCTGCTGGACACCGGCACCTGGGCGGGGCTGCGCCACGTCCTGCCGACCGGCGGCGACTCCGCCTTCGCCGAGCAGCAGCAGGTGCTGCGCCGGGCCGGCTGGACGGTGCTGCCCGCGAAGGCCGGCGACTCGCTGCCCGAGCTGTGGCGGTCGGCCGACCGCACCGAGCAGGGCAGCCCCTACCGAGACGAGGCCGGCGCGTGACCACCCGGGCGAAGTTGACCCTCTGCGCGGCCTCCGCGACCGCGCTCACCAGCCTGTGCCTGGTGCCGCTGCTGACCACGAACGGCTGGCTGGCCCAGGCGTTCCTGCTGGTTGCCGCGGCGGCCGGCGCCGGCGCGGGGCTGCGCCGGCTGGCGCTGCCCGGCTGGGCCGTCACCCCGGCGCAGCTGCTGGCCGTGCTCTACGTGCTGCTGTTCACCTCGGTGAACTCCTCGCTGGCCTGGGGCGTGCTGCCCGGCGGGAAGTCGCTGGACGCGGTGAACACCCTGCTGACCTCGGCCGGCACCGACCTGTCGCAGTACGCCGTCCCGGCGCCGGCCACCCCCGGGCTGCGCCTGGTGCTGTGCGGCTCGGTCGGCCTGGTCGCCGTGCTGGTGGACGCGCTGGCGGTGACCCACCGGCGGGCCGCGGCGGCCGGTCTGCCGCTGCTCGCCCTGTACTCGGTGGGCTGCGGCCTGGCCGGGGCGGCGACCGCGACGTGGCTCTGGTTCCTGCCGGCCGCCGGCGGCTACCTGCTGCTGCTGCGCGCCGAGGGCCAGGACCGGCTCTCCCGCTGGGGCCGGGTGTTCAGCGGCACCGGCAGGTCCTCCACCAACGCCCCCGTGCACAGCGGGCACCGGGTCGGCCTGGTCGCCCTGGTGCTGGCGCTGGCCGTCCCGGCCTTCCTGCCGCAGGCCGGCCTCGGCCTGGTCGGCGGCCTCGGCAACGGCGACGGGAGCGGCACCGGCGGCGTGGGCGGGCACTCCACGTCGCTCAACCCGGTGGTGGCGCTCACCGACAGCCTGCACCGCACCGACCCGATCGACCTGCTGCACTACCGCACGGACGCCGACGGCGCCCGCGAGATGTACCTGCGGATCGGGGCGCTGGACGAGTTCGACGGCATCGAGTGGCGCGCCTCGGACCAGCGCCTGCAGAACCGCACCGACCCGCTGCCGGGGCTCACCGAGCTCTCCCCGTCGGTCGCCTCCTCGCAGGCCAGGACCGACATCGACATCTCCGACAACCTGCGCACCGACTGGCTGCCGCTGCCCTACCCGGCGCAGCGGGTACAGGTGTCCGGCGCCTGGAAGTACGAGCCGGAGACCCGGTCGCTGGTCGGCGACAAGGGCCAGAAGACCAGCGGCCTCAGCTACCAGGTGACCAGCCTGGACGTGCAGCCCACCGCGGAACAGCTACGGTCGGCCGGCCCGGCGCCGCAGGACATCGCCGCCCGCTACCTGCGGCTGCCGGACACGCTGCCGGACGAGGTCCGCAGCACCGCCGCGAAGGTCACCGCGGGCAAGAGCAGCGCCTTCGACCGGGCGGTCGCGCTGCAGGACTGGTTCACCTCGCCGGAGTTCCACTACGACACCAGCATCGAGGCGGGCACCGGCACCAACGCCATCGTGACCTTCCTGCACGACCGGAAGGGCTTCTGCGTGCACTTCGCGGCCACCATGGCGGCGATGGCCCGGAGCCTGGACATCCCGGCCCGGGTGGCGATCGGCTTCACCCCGGGCAGCCCCGCCGACGGCGGCGGGTTCGTGGTGCGCTCGACCAACTACCACGCCTGGCCCGAGCTGTACTTCTCCGGTGTCGGCTGGGTCCGGTTCGAGCCGACCCCGTCCGCCGGCCAGGGCGCCGTCACCCCGTCCTACACCAACCAGCAGAACACCCCGGCGCCGGGCGAGACCACGGCCGCGCCGAGCGCCGCGCCGACCGACGCGGCCTCCGCCGGCCCGAGCGCGAGCGCCAGTTGCGACGCCCAGGGCCACCGGCTCGGCGACTGCGGCGACCAGCAGAGCGCCGCGGCGCCGATCAGCCACCAGGACGCCTGGTGGGAGTCGTGGCGGGCGCTGGCCGCGTACGCGGCGACCGGCCTGCTGCTGCTGGTGCTGGCCGTCCCGGCGCTGTGGCGGGCCAGGCTGCGCCGCCGCAGGCTCGGCACCGGGCGCCACCAGCCCGGCAGCGACCGGGCCGAGCTGACCGACGCCCAGGTGCTCGCCGCCTGGGAGGAGCTGATCGACTCGGCGTGGGACCTCGGGATCCCGCCGGACGACGCCAGCACCCCGCGCGGCACGGTGGCCCGGCTCGCCGAGCTCGGCGAGCTGGACGCGGACGCCCGGGCGGCGGCCGGCCGGGTGGCACTGGCCACCGAGCAGGTGCTGTACGCGCGGGCGGCCGACCGGCAGGCGCCGCTGGGCGCGGACGTCCGGGCGGCCCGGGAGGGGCTGCGCGCCTCGGCCGGCCGGTACGGGCGGCTGCGCGCGGTGCTGCTGCCGCCGTCCACCGTCCGGGTGTGGTGGCGGGTCGCCGACCGCTGGACGGCCGGGCGCGAGCGGGTGCGCAACCGGTTCGAGCGGATCTCCGCTGCGGTGCGCGGCGCCGGCCGGCGGGTGCTGCGCCGGCCGCCGCAGGAC
>NZ_JBHWBW010000063.1:6640-24969 GCF_042735675.1 Kitasatospora sp. NPDC059571 | reverse complement strand
CCGCTGAGCGGACCGCCGGGCCCCGCGACCGGCCTCGCCCCGCCCCGCACCGGGGGCTCGCCGGGCTGCCGGTGCGGCGGCGGTCACCACACGAACGCGGCGATCCCGGCGCGCAGCCCCTCGGCGTCGAGGCCGTAGGCGGCGAGGTGCTCGGGGATCGAGCCGTAGTGGCGGTGTTCCGCGCGGGGCACGCCGAGGCCGAGGACGCGGTGCGGCAGGTCGGCGAGGGCTTCGTGGACGGCGGGGGCGGAGGTGCCGGCGAGGTAGGGCTCGACCAGGACGACGTCGCCCCGGCCGCCGGCGGCCGCGCGCAGGCCGGCCGCGTCGAACGGCCGGACGGTGGCGGCGTACAGCACGGTGACGTCCAGCCCCTCGGTCGCGGCGAGGACGGCGTCCAGCATCGGGCCGACCGCGACCACGGTGGCGCGGTGCCCGGTGCGGACGGTGAGCAGCCGGCCCGGTTCGACCGGCCGGGCGGCGGCGTTGGTGTGCGCGGACAGCCGCAGGTAGACCAGGCTGTCGCCGTCCGCGGCGGCGTGCCGCAGCAGGGTCTCCGCCTCGTCGGGGTGGCCGGGGACGTGCACCGTCCAGCCGGGCAGGGTGTCGAGCAGGGCGACGTCGCCGGGCGCCATGTGGGTCCGCCCGCCGGCCGGCCAGTCGTACGAGCCGGCGGCGCTGACCAGCACGGCGCCGACGCCCTGGTGGACGAGGTCGAGCTTGACCTGCTCCCAGGGCCGCTCGACCAGGAAGGAGGCGAAGGTGTGGGCGATCGGCCGCATCCCGGTGAGGGCGAGGCCGCCGGCCGCGCCGATCATCAGCTGCTCGCGGATGCCGACGTTGACGACCCGGTCGGGGTGGCGCTCGGCGGCGGTCCGGAAGCCGTCGGTGCCGATGTCGGCGAGGACGACGGCGAGGCGCGGGTCCTCGTCGAGCAGTTCGGTGGTGACGGTGGCGAAGCGCTCGCGCATGGTGTCCATCGGTCAGGCCTTCCTGGGGGGCGGGGCGGGGTCAGTTCTTGGGCTCGACGCGGGCGACGACCGCGTGCGGCCGGCCCGGGTGCGGGGCGGTGAAGGCGGCGTACAGGGCGTCGTGGTCGCGGCCGTCGACGGTGGCGGTGGACCAGCCCTCGGCGGCGAAGCGGGCCGCGATGCCGCCGCGCCAGCCGTGGGTGGCCGAGGAGTTGTCGATGACGACGGTGTGCAGCCGGTCCAGGCCGGCGGCGCCGGCGAAGGCGAGCGCCTCGTGGTTGCTGCCCTCGTCGAACTCGGCGTCGCCGACCAGGACCCACACCGCGGGAGAGGTCAGCCGCTGGGCGCGCAGGCCGAGCGCGGTGCCGACGGCGAGCGGCAGGCCGTGGCCGAGCGATCCGGAGGAGATCTCGGTGCCGGGCACCAGCAGTCGGTCGGGGTGGTGGCCGAGCGGGGAGTCGTAGCCGCCGAAGCCCGGCAGCGCCTCGACGGGCAGGAAGCCCTTGGCGGCGAGGACGGCGTAGTAGGCCATCGGGCCGTGACCCTTGGAGAGCAGGAAGCGGTCGCGGCCCGGGTCGCCGGCGGTGGCCGGCGAGACCCGCAGGACCCGGTCGTAGAGCACCCAGAGGGCGTCCAGGGTGGAGGTGGCGGCGGGCCCGTGCTTCTCGTCGCCGGTCATCAGCGCCATGAGGGCGGGCAGGTCGGTGAATCGGTGCGGCCCCGGGGCCGTCGTCGCGGTGGTCATGGAACGAGCGTGCAAGGTGAAGTCCACTTGAAGTCAAGCGGCTATCCTCACGGGATGGGACCGAGCCGCCACGACCTGCTGACCGTCGGCCAACTGGCCGCCCGCAGCGGCCTCGCCGCCTCCGCGCTGCGCTACTACGAGAGCCTCGGCCTGATCCGCGCCGAGCGGACGGCCGGGAACCAGCGCCGCTACCCGCGGGCCACGCTGCGCCGGATCGCGTTCGTCCGCGCCGCGCAGCGGGTCGGCCTGTCGCTGGAGGAGGCCGGCGCGGCGCTCGGCCGGCTGCCCGAGGACCGGGCGCCGAGCACGGCGGAGTGGGGCGCGGTGGCCGCCACCTGGCAGCAGCGGATCGACCGGCGGATCGCCGAACTCGAGCTGCTCAAGAGGAAGCTGACCGGGTGCATCGGCTGCGGCTGCCTGTCGCTGACGCGCTGCGCGCTGTACAACGCGGGCGACGCGGCGGCCGCGGACGGCCCCGGGGCGCGCTTCCTGGTGGCCGGCGGCCCGGCGGTGGAGCAGCGGGGCGGCGACGGCGGGGAGTGACCGGGGCCGCCCGGAACGGACCGGGAGCGGTCGCCGATCGACCGGTTCCCCGCGGACGGCGCGGCGCAGGCGTCTATGCTGCCCGGGTGAGCGCCGACCTGCCACGGGGAGCTTGGACATGACCGACCATCAGGACGTCTCGTTGGACTGGATGTCCGCCGCCGGGGAGGACCGCCCGTCGGCGGACCTGCGTCCGGAGATACCCCACCCCGCCCGGATGTACGACTACTACCTGGGCGGCAAGGACAACTTCCCCGCGGACCGGGCGGCCGCCGAGCAGGTGCTGGCGCTCAGCCCGCTGGTGCGCCTGAGCGCCATGGCCAACCGCGCGTTCCTGCAGCGGGCCGTGCGGCACCTCGCCGAGGCCGGGGTCGGCCGCTTCCTGGACATCGGCACCGGCATCCCGACGGCCGGCAACACCCACGAGACGGCGCAGGCGGTGCTGCCGGACGCCCGGGTCGCCTACCTCGACAACGACCCGATCGTGCTGGTGCACAGCCGCGCCCTGCTGGCCGGTGCGAGCCGCGGCACGGTCACCGTCAGCCGGGCCGACCTGCGCGACCCGGCGGCGATCCTGGCCGACCCGGACGTCCGCGCGCTGCTGGACGCCGGGGAGCCGGTCGCCCTGCTGCTCTTCGCGGTGCTGCACTTCGTGGACGGCGCGGACGACCCGTACGGCACCGTGAAGCAGCTGGTGGACGCGCTGCCCCCGGGCAGCTACCTGGCGCTGTCGCACGCCACCGGCGACTTCGCCGACCCGGCCGAGGCGGCCAAGGGCCCGGCGGTGTACCGCAGCGCGACCGCGCAGCTGAGCATGCGCACCAAGGACGAGGTGCTGCGCTTCTTCGACGGCCTGGAGCTGCTGGAGCCGGGCCTGGTCACCGCCCCGCAGTGGCGGCCCGACCGGGCGGCGGACCCGACCGACGCCGAGATCGGCATCTGGGCGGGCGTGGGCCGCAAGGCGTGAGGTGCGGCCGGGCGGTCGGGTCAGCCGGCCGCCCGGCGCTCCTTCAGCAGCTGCCAGACCTCGTCGACCCGGCCGGCGAGGCCGGCCAGCGGGCCGCTGTTGTCGATGACGAGGTCGGCGACGGCGAGCCGGGCCTCGCGGGTGGCCTGGGCGGCCATCCGGGCCCGGGCCTCGTCGGCGGTCATGCCGCGCAGCCGGACCAGGCGGTCCAGGCGCACCTCGTCGGGGACGTCCACCACGATGACCAGCTCGTAGAGGCCGGCGAGGCCGTTCTCGGCGAGCAGCGGGACGTCGTGCACGACGACGTCGTCCGGGCCGGCGGCGGCCTCGAGTTCGGCGGAGCGGGCGCGCACCAGCGGGTGGACGATGGCGTTCAGCGCGGCGAGCCGGGCGGGGTCGGCGAAGACCACGGCGCCGAGCGCGGGCCGGTCGAGCGAGCCGTCGGCGGCCAGCACGCCGGGGCCGAACTCGGCGGCGACGGCGCGCAGGCCCTCGGTGCCGGGGGCGACCACCTCACGGGCGATCAGGTCCGAGTCCACGATCACCGCGCCGTGTGCGGCGAGCAGCCGCGACACCTCGCTCTTGCCCGCGCCGATCCCGCCGGTCAGTCCGATCCTCAGCATGGCGCCAGGCTATCGTCCGGCCGCGGGGGCACGGGAGCGGGCCCCGGGCGGCGAATCGCCGGTGAACATCCGGTTCACCGGTGGCGAACTCTGCTCCGGCGGGGCGTCCGGAGTCCGGGCGGGTCCGTCCGCGGCCGCTAGGGTGGCCGGTCACGGCGGGCCGCGCACGGGCCCGCCGGTTCCGCTCGAGAGGAGCTCCCCGTGTCCGCCATCTGGCCTTCCGGGCCCCGCCGTGTCCTGGTCGTGGGTATCGACGGTGTCCGGCTCGACCTGCTGCCCGCACTGCACACCCCGCACCTGGACGCGGTGGCCGAGGCGGGCTTCCTGGCCCCGGTCGAGGTGGACGAGGCGACGC
Organism: Kitasatospora sp. NPDC059571; assembly: GCF_042735675.1. Classification (NCBI taxonomy): domain Bacteria; kingdom Bacillati; phylum Actinomycetota; class Actinomycetes; order Kitasatosporales; family Streptomycetaceae; genus Kitasatospora; species Kitasatospora sp. NPDC059571. Next base: position 20,768 of record NZ_JBHWBW010000063.1, on the reverse strand, counting down.
CGACGATGTCCGGGCCGTGCTGGGCGACGATCGTCACCGGGGTGGGGGTGGCCAAGCACGGCGTGTTCGGCAACCACCTCGGCGGCAACCGGCTGGACGTCTTCCCGGACTTCACCACCCGGCTGGCCGCGGTGCACCGGCGCCGGACGTTCGCCGCGGGCGGCTGGGAGCCGCTGTTCCTGGCCCGCAGCGGCGGCCCGCTGTTCGCCGCGCCGGGCCGGCTGGCGTACATCGCCCCGCTGGCGGACACCCCGCAGGAGTGGGAGGTCTGCGACGAGCGGGTCACCGCGGAGGCCGAGTACGTGCTGGGCCGCAGCGACGACGACCCGCAGGCGTCCTTCGTCTACCTCGGCGCGGTCGACGAGACCGCGCACTTCCTGGGCTGCGGCGAGGAGTACCGGCGGTCGGTGGAGGCGGCGGACCGGCGGCTCGGCCGACTGCTCGCGGCGGTGCGGGGCCGGGCGTCGTACGCCGACGAGGAGTGGACGGTCGTGGTGGTGACCGACCACGGGCACGTCGACGCGGGCGGGCACGGCGGGCGCAGCGAGCTGGAGCGGACGGCGTGGATCGCGGCCTGCGGTCCGGGCATCGGGCCGGGGGCGCCGGTGCGGCCGCTGCACCACACCGACGTCGCGGCGCACGTGTACGCGGCGCTGGAGATCGTCCCCGATCCGCACTGGACGCTGGACGGGCGGCCGTTCACCACGGCGGCGCAGCCCCTGCCGGTCGGCTGAGGACGGCCGGGCCCGGCCGGGATCGCCGGGCCCGGCGGCCGGGTCAGCCGAGGTCGAGCTGCTCGCCGGCCTTGAGCTGGGTGAACGGGGTGCCGGTGCCGGGCCCGCCCTCGCCGAGCAGGCGGCCGTGCACCATCTGGCCGACCTCGCTGAGCACCGCCTCGTGGATGGCCAGCGCCCGGCCGGCGCCGGCCTCGCGGGTGTAGTCGATCAGTTCGGAGACCTTGGCCCAGGGGCCGGCGATCGGCAGCAGCAGGGTGTCGACCCGGTGCGGGGGCAGGGTGAGGGCGTCGCCGGGGTGGAAGAGCCGGCCGTCGAGCAGGAAGCCGATGTTGCCGACCCGCGGGATGTCGGGGTGGATGACGGCGTGCCACTCGCCGTGGACGCTCACCCCGAGGCCGTCGATGTCGAAGGCGTCGCCCTCGCCGACCGTGCGGACGTGCGCGCCGATGCCGGTGAGCTGCTCGGCGACGGCGCGGTTGGTCCAGATCCGCAGGGCCGGGTTCTCCGCGACGGCCGCGCGCAGCCGGTCCTCGGCGAAGTGGTCCATGTGCTCGTGGGTGATCAGCACGGCGTCCGCGCCCCGGACGGCATCGGCCTCGGTGAACAGCCCCGGGTCGATGACGACCGTGGTGTCCCCGTGCTCGATCCGGACGCAGGCGTGCCCAAGTTTCGTCAGTCGCATGGGCAAAACAATACAGCAGAACTGTACAGTTTTGCTGGAGATCGATCCGGTAGCATGACCGTCATGGACGACGCCGACCCGCACCCCGCCCCGGACGCCGACACCCTGGAGCTCGCCGCCGAGCTGCGCACCGCCGTCGGCGAACTCGTCCGCGCCCTGCGGCCCGGCGACGAGCTGCCGCAGAACCAGGCCGCCGTGCTCGGCCGCCTGGTCCGCGAGGGGCCGCACACCACCAGCGAGCTCGCCGCACTCCAGCGGGTCCGCCACCAGTCGATGGCCCGCACGGTCGCCCTGCTCACCGAGGCCGGCCTGGTCGCGCAGCACCCGCACCCCACCGACGGCCGCAAACTGGTCCTCACCGCCACCCCGGCCGGCACCGCCGCCCTGCACGCCCAGCGGGCCCGCCGGGAGGGCGAGATCGCCGCCGCCATCAGCGGCCGGCTCACCGCCGACGAGCAGCGGCTGCTGCGCGCGGCCGTCCCGCTGCTGCGCCGGCTGTCCTGACCCGGGTACGCCCGTCCGGGGCCGCGGGGGCGCACCACCCGGACGGGCCAATCAGGGCCCCGCGCCCGCTACCCGGGGCCCGGACCGCGCGTTGGGCAGACCGCCCAGCACCGCCCGCCCGAAGGGACGCCCCGCCATGACCCCCGTCCGCTCCGCCCTCGTCCTCGCCGCCGCCGTCTGCGGCCTGCTGCTCGGCGCCGCAGGCTCCGCCGCGGCCTGCGGCCCGCTGGACATCGCCGCCGGACTCGCGCCCGGCTTCGGCAACGCCTGCGTCAATCGCTGACCGCGACCAGCGCCGGCTCCGGCTGCCCGGCGCGCTGCCCGGGCAGCACCGGCTGCGCCGACAGCGGCGGCAGCGCCACGTGCTCGCTCAGCCCGATCTTGCGGTGGAGCCTGCGCAGCGGCGCCGGGGCCCACCAGTTGAACTCGCCGAACAGGCTCATCGCGGCCGGCACCAGCAGGCACCGCACCAGCGTCGCGTCGACCGCCACGGCCACCGCCAGGGCGATGCCCATCTGCTTGACCATGAGCATCTGCCCGGCTGCGAACCCGGCGAAGACGATCACCATCAGCAGCGCCGCCGAGGTGATGATCTTGCCGCTGCGCTGCAGCCCCAGCTGGACGGACCGGGTGCAGCCGTGCCCCTGGTCGTACAGCTCCTTGATCCGGGACAGCAGGAAGACCTCGTAGTCCATCGACAGGCCGAAGGCGAAGGCGAAGACCAGCACCGGGACGAAGGTCTCCAGCCCGCCGGTCGGGGTGAAGCCGAGCAGCCCGCTGAAGTACCCGTGCTGGAAGACCAGGGTCAGGGCGCCGAGCGAGGCGCCCAGCGACAGCACGTTCATCAGCAGCGCCTTGACCGGCATCACCACCGAGCCGGTCATCAGGAACAGCAGCACCAGCGTGCCGGCCGCGACCAGCCCGAGCGCCAGCGGCCCGCGGGTCGCGATCTCGTGCTGGAAGTCGACCACGGAGGCCGCGTCGCCGGTCACGTGGGTGGTGAGCCCGCCGCGGTGGTCGCGGAGCTCGCCGACCACCCGCTTGGCCTCGCTGCCCTGCGGGTCGCCGTGCACCGTCACGTCGATGGTGGAGAGGTCCGGCCCGACCGCGGTCACGGCGCGTACCCCGCTGACGCCCGGCAGCTTCGCCACCACGTCGTCGGCGTAGGCCTGCGCGGCCCGCTGGTTGCTCTCCACCACGACCGTCACCGGCGCCTGGGCCTGCCCGGGGAAGCGCTGCTGGACGGTCTCGGCGACCTGGCGGGCGGCGAACGACTTGGGCAGTGCGTCCGCGCCGGTGGTCCGCGGGTGCGCGCCGAGGAAGGGCGCGCCGGCCGCGGTCAGCAGGGCGACGCAGACCAGCACCACGGGGACGGCACGCTTCTGCACCCGGCGGACGGTTCGCGAGAAGAAGCCCTCGTCCGGCACCGGCTCGGTCGGGGCCTTGATCCGGCGGCCGACGAAGCCGAGCAGCGCCGGGACGAGGGTGAGCGCGGCGGCCACCGCGATCACGACCACGCTCACGCCGGCCACGCCGACGGCGCGGAAGACCGGGCTGGTGAAGACGAACAGGCCGGACAGCGCGACGGCCACGGTCAGCCCGGAGAAGGCGACGGTGCGGCCGGCCGTGGCGGAGGTCCGCTCCACGGCCTGCGCGATGGTGGCGCCGTGGCCGCGCTCCTCCCGGAAGCGGTTGACCATCAGCAGCGCGTAGTCGATCGACAGGCCGAGGCCGAGCACGGTGGCGATCGGCAGCACGCTGGTGTCGAAGTCCATGAGCTTGCTGAAGCCGAACATCGCGAGCAGCGCACCGCCGACCGAGGCGATCGCGCCGATGCCGGGCAGACCCGCCGCGGCCAGCCCGCCGAAGACCAGCACCATGACGACCAGGGTCAGCGGCAGGGTGACGATCTCGCCGAACCGGGTGTCCTTCTCGGTCTGCTGCTTGACCTCCTGCTCCAGCACGAGGTCGCCGCCGACGGTCACGTGCGCGCCGGGCGCCTTGATCTCGGCGAGGCGGTCGGTGACCGCGGCCACCTGGGCGTCGGTCGAGGCGTCGGCCATGCCGACCGAGACCAGTCCGGCCCGGCCGTCGGAGGAGGTGAGCGCGCTGCCCGCACCGGCGGTGTACGGGTCGGCGACCGAGACCACCCCGGGCAGCCGGCCGATGTCCGCGGCCGCCGCGGCCACCGCGGACCTCACACCCGCATCGGAGACCGGCGCCCCGTCGACCACCGCGGTCACGGTGCCCTTCACCGGGTCGGCCGCCTGCACCACCGCGGTACCCCTGGCGGACTCGGAGCCGCCCGCGCCGCCGCCCGAGACCGTGCCCTCGAAGACCCGGCCCCCGATCAGGACACCCGCGACGAGGACGACGGCCCAGAGGCCGAGGACCCAGCGGCGGTGGCGGTGACACGCACGACCGAGAGCTGCAAGACGACCGCTGACCTCGATGTCGGCGGCGGCGGTGAGGGCTTTGCGCATGAGGAGCCTTTCGGGCAGTTCATCTCAATGTAGGCGCAAGCCCCATCTCGGCCTATAGAAGGGTGATGAGCCGCATATCACAATTTCCTTCACATAAAGAACACTTAAGGAAAACGAAGAACCCCCCCCCGGTGACCCGGGCGGGGGTTCCTCAGTGACTACGCGTCAGCTGCGATCAGCTCTGGCCGCCGGCCAGCTTCTCGCGGAGCGCGGCGAGCGCCTCGTCCGAAGCGAGAGCGCCGGAGCCCTCGTCGCTGCTGGAGGAGTACGAACCGCCACCGGAGACCGGGGCCTCCTCGCCGGCCTCGGCGGCAGCCGCGGCGTCGGCCTCGCGGCTCTTGATGACCTGGGCCTGGTGCTGCTCGAAGCGGGCCTGGGCCTCGGCGTACTGCCGCTCCCACTCCTCGCGCTGCTTCTCGAAGCCGGGCAGCCAGTCGTTCGCCTCGGGGTCGAAGCCCTCCGGGTAGATGTAGTTGCCCTGGTCGTCGTAGGACGCGGCCATGCCGTACAGGGTCGGGTCGAACTCGACCGACGCCGGGTCGGCACCGAGGGACTCGTTGGCCTGCTTCAGCGAGAGGCTGATGCGACGACGCTCGAGGTCGATGTCGATGACCTTGACGAAGATCTCGTCGCCGACCTGCACGACCTGCTCCGGGATCTCGACGTGGCGCTCGGCCAGCTCGGAGATGTGGACCAGGCCCTCGATGCCCTCGTCCACGCGGACGAACGCACCGAACGGAACCAGCTTGGTGACCTTGCCGGGGACGACCTGGCCGATCTGGTGCGTGCGGGCGAACTGCTGCCACGGGTCCTCCTGGGTCGCCTTCAGCGACAGGGAGACGCGCTCGCGGTCCATGTCAACGTCGAGAACCTCGACGGTGACCTCCTGGCCGACCTCGACAACCTCGGACGGGTGGTCGATGTGCTTCCAGGACAGCTCGGAGACGTGCACCAGGCCGTCGACGCCACCCAGGTCCACGAAGGCACCGAAGTTGACGATCGAGGAGACGACGCCGGAGCGCACCTGGCCCTTCTGGAGGGTGGTGAGGAAGGTCTGGCGGACCTCGCTCTGGGTCTGCTCCAGCCAGGCACGGCGGGACAGGACCACGTTGTTGCGGTTCTTGTCCAGCTCGATGATCTTGGCCTCGAGCTCCTTGCCGACGTACGGCTGGAGGTCGCGGACGCGGCGCATCTCGACCAGGGAGGCCGGCAGGAAGCCGCGGAGGCCGATGTCGAGGATGAGACCACCCTTGACGACCTCGATGACGGTACCGGTGACGATGCCGTCCTCTTCCTTGATCTTCTCGATCGTGCCCCAGGCACGCTCGTACTGAGCGCGCTTCTTGGACAGGATGAGGCGACCCTCCTTGTCCTCCTTCTGGAGAACCAGGGCCTCGATGTTGTCGCCGACGGAGACAACCTCGTGGGGGTCGACGTCGTGCTTGATCGAGAGCTCGCGGGACGGGATGACACCCTCGGTCTTGTAACCGATGTCGAGGAGCACCTCGTCACGGTCGACCTTCACGATGACGCCCTCAACGATGTCGCCGTCGTTGAAGTACTTGATGGTCTCGTCAATGGCGGCGAGGAAGGCCTCGGCGTCGCCGATGTCGTTGACCGCAACCTGCGGGGTGGTGCTGACAGAGGTGTCGGTGGGGCTCGTCATTAGGAAAAGGGCTCCGGTACGGACATGAAGTCGTAGGTAATGCCACGCGGGGGGCCCGTATCGCTCCCACCGAAAGCCGGACAGCCAAGAACACGGCGCACCGACCCCGAAAAATCCTGAGGAGGGCGTCCGTCTTGCAGACCGTGGGGTCTTCGACAGATGCGAGCGCGACCTGCTCCGTCCGAGGCGCGCAGGCCCGCAGCGCAACTTGTAGCATACGGGGACAGCCGGGCACGGTCAACGCCGAAGGAGGCGAGACCGGTAGAGGCCGGGATGGATCAGGCCATATCCTCCGATAGCGCACCTCAACGGCGGCCATCGCAGGGGCTTCCCCGGATGCCACCGCCCCGATCCGGCCCCGTTCGAAGGCCGGGTCACGGCAGCGGCGCTTCCGCATCCGACACCCTACGCGACGGGCCCGAGCATCGTGACCACCACCCCCGACCACCCCGCCGGCGACGCCCCGTACGACGACGGGCCGGACGACGGCGACGACGCCGTGCGCCGCCCCGCGGACGCCGGCGAGTCCAGCCGGGCCAGCCGGCACTGGTGGGACCGCAACGCCGACGAGTACCAGGACGAGCACGGCGCCTTCCTCGGCGACGACCGCTTCACCTGGTGCCCGGAGGGCCTGGACGAGGCCGACGCCCACCTGCTCGGCGACCCCGACGCGCTCAAGGGCCTCGACGTGCTGGAGATCGGCGCCGGCGCCGCCCAGTGCTCCCGCTGGCTGGCCGGCCGCGGCGCCCGGCCGGTCGCCCTCGACATCTCCTTCCGGCAGCTCCAGCACTCCCGCCGGATCGACCTGTCCCGGGACGCCCCGCCGGTCGCCGTCGTCCAGGCCGACGCCTCGGTGCTGCCGTTCGCCGACGCGTCGTTCGACGCCGCCTGCTCCGCCTACGGGGCGGTGCCCTTCGCCGCGGACACCGCCGCGCTGATGCGCGAGGTGCACCGGGTGCTGCGGCCCGGCGGCCGCTGGGTGTTCTCGGTGACCCACCCGATCCGCTGGGCCTTCCCCGACGAGCCCGGGCCGGAGGGGCTCACCGTCACCTCCTCGTACTTCGACCGCACCCCCTACGTCGAGCAGGACGAGCACGGCCGGGCCACCTACGTCGAGCACCACCGCACCATCGGCGACCGGGTCCGCGAGCTGGCCGGCGCCGGCTTCCGGCTGCTCGACCTGGTCGAACCGCAGTGGCCGGACGGGCACGAGCAGGAGTGGGGCGGCTGGTCGCCGCTGCGCGGCCGGCTCATCCCCGGCACCGCGGTCTTCGTCGCCGTCCGGGACTGACCCGGATGCGCTCCGCCGGCCTCGACCTCCCCGTCCGCACCGCCGTCCCCGCCCTGCGGCAGGCACTCGACACGACCGGCGCCGCCGTCCTCGCCGCACCGCCCGGCACCGGCAAGACCACCCTGGTACCGCTCGCCCTCGCCGGGCTGGTGGACGCCCTGCCCGGGCCGCCCGCCCGGGTGCTGGTCGCCGAACCCCGCCGGCTCGCCGTCCGGGCCGCGGCCCGCCGGATGGCCTGGCTGCTCGGCGAACAGGTCGGCGGGCGGATCGGGCTCACCGTCCGCGGCGAGCGCCGGACCTCCCCGGCGACCGCGGTCGAGGTGGTCACCACCGGCGTGCTGCTGCAGCGCCTGCAGCGCGACCCGGAGCTGCCCGGGGTGGACACCGTGATCCTCGACGAGTGCCACGAACGGCACCTCGACGCGGACACCGCGCTCGCCTTCCTGCTCGACGTCCGCGCGGCCCTTAGGCCCGAGCTGCGGCTGGTGTGCGCCTCGGCGACCTCCGACACCGCCGCCTGGGCCGAGCTGCTCGGCGGCGCCCCGGTGGTCGAGGCGCACGGCACCGCGCACCCGGTCGAGACGGTGTGGGCACCGCCGCCGCGCGCGGTGCGGCCCGCGCACGGCACCCGCACCGACCCGGCCCTGCTGGAGCACGTCGCCGCGACCGTCCGGCGGGCCCTGGCCGAACGCGACGGCGACGTGCTCTGCTTCCTGCCCGGCGTCGGCGAGATCGCCCGGGTCGCCGGGCAGCTCGCCGTCGACGCCGACGTCCTCCAGTTGCACGGACAGGCCCCGCAGGCCGTCCAGGACGCGGCGCTCACCCCCGGCGGCCGGCGCCGCGTGGTGCTCGCCACCTCCGTCGCGGAGTCCTCGCTGACCGTGCCCGGCGTCCGGGTCGTCGTCGACTCCGGACTCGCCCGCGAACCGCGCACCGACCACGCCCGCGGCCTCGCCGGCCTGGTCACCGTCCGCGCCTCGCTGGCCGCCGCCCGCCAGCGCGCCGGCCGGGCCGGCCGCGAGGCCCCCGGCACCGCATACCGCTGCTGGGCCGAGGTCGAGGACGCCCGCGCACAGCCCTTCCCCACCCCCGAGATCGCCCTTGCCGACCTCACCGCCTTCGCGCTCCAGGCCGCCTGCTGGGGCGACCCGGACGCGGCCTCGCTCGCCCTGCCCGACCGGCCCCCGGCCGGCGCGATGGCCGCCGCCCGGCAGACCCTCACCGCGCTCGGCGCCGTCGCCGCCGACGGCCGCGCCACCGAGCGCGGCCGCCGGATCGCCGGCACCGGACTGCACCCCCGGCTCGCCCGCGCCCTGCTCGACGGCACCGACCTGGTCGGCTCGCAGCGCGCCGCCGAACTCGTCGCCCTGCTCTCCGAGGAGCCCCCGCGCGCCCTCGGCGACGACCTGCTCGCCCTGTGGCGCAGCGCCCGGGACGGCGCCGGGGACCCGTGGGCGCGCCGCTGGCGCGAGGAGGTCCGCCGGCTGCGCACCGGCGACACCCCGCGCACCGCCCTGCCCGACCGGGCCGCCGCCGGCCTGGTTGTCGCACTGGCCCAGCCCGAGCGGATCGCCCGGGCCCGCGGCGGCGCGGACGACCTGCGGTACCTGATGGCCTCCGGCACGGCCGCCGACCTCGGCCCGGGCTCCCGGCTGGCGGGTGCGCCGTGGCTGGCCGTCGCGGTCGCCGACCGGCAGGCCGGCGCCCCGTCGGCCCGGATCCTGCGGGCGGTGGCCCTGGACGAGCCGACCGCCCGGCAGGCCGGCGCGGCGCTCCTCACCGAGCACGAGGAGGTGCACTGGTCGGCGCGGCGGGGCGACGTCACCGCCCGGCGAGTGGCCCGGCTCGGCGCGGTCGAGCTCACCGAGCAGCCGCTGGACGGCGCCGACCCGGCGCTGGTACGCGCGGCGCTGCTGGACGGCCTCGCCCGGGAGGGCGCCGGCGCGCTGCTGTCCTGGTCCGCGGAGGCGGCCGGGCTGCGCGAGCGCCTCGCCTTCCTGCACCGCGAGCTCGGCACGCCGTGGCCTGACGTCGGCGACGCGGCCCTGCTGGTGGCCGCCGACGACTGGCTGGAGCCGGAGCTCGGCCGGGCCCGGCGCCGCGCCGACCTGGCCCGGATCGACACCGCGGCGGCGCTGCGGCGCCTGCTGCCGTGGGCGAACGGCGAGGCCGGGCGGCTGGACGAGCTCGCGCCCGAGCGGATCACCGTGCCCAGCGGCTCGCGGATCCGGGTCGACTACGGCGGCGACCGGCCGGTGCTCGCGGTGAAGCTGCAGGAGCTGTTCGGCTGGCAGGCCGCGCCCGCGCTGGCCGGCGGCCGGGTGCCGCTGACCGTGCACCTGCTCTCCCCCGCCGGGCGGCCCGCGGCCGTCACCGGTGACCTCGCCTCCTTCTGGCGCGAGGGCTACCGGGCCGTCCGTGCGGAGCTGCGCGGCCGCTACCCCCGCCACCCGTGGCCCGAGGACCCGGCGGCCGCCGAACCGACCCGCCGCGCCAACCCGCGCCGCTGACCGGCGGGGCGCCCGGCAGGATCCGAAAGAGAGCGCCTAGGACGGGCGCGGCAGCGGGATGCCGGTCTTCACGGGGTCGCAGGTCATGATCTGGCCGGCCGCGTTCGTGGCGCAGTCGGTGGGGTGGGCGGCGGTGCCGCCGTCGTTGTTGGGGTTGCCGGTGCCGGGGGTGACCTGCCAGCGGGGGACCTTGGTGGCGCGGCGGGTCGGGGCAGCCGGGGCCTTGGCCGGTGTCCGGGCGGGCGTCGGGGTCGCGGACGGGGCCGCGGAGGGCGACGGCGGGGCGGCGGCCGGGGACGGCGTGGCCGCGGTGGAGGCCGGTGCGGCGCTCGGGGCGGGCGGTGACGGCACCGGCGGGCGGGCGGCGGGCGCGGAGCCCCCACCGCCGGGCAGGGCCCAGGCGGCACCACCGGCCGCCAGCAGGAGCCCGGCGGTGCCGGCGCCGATCCGGGCCCACCGCCGCCGCTGCCGCCCGGGCCCGGTGGCCTCGTCCTCGCTCATCCGCGCGCTCCTCTGCGATCTTGGATCAGGGTGCGCGGATCGTAGCGGGCCGGGGCCGCCGGGCCGCGGTCGGGCCCGGGTCAGTGGGCGGCGGCCTCCCAGTTCGCGCCGTGGCCGACGGAGACGTCGAGCGGGGCGCGCAGCGGGTAGGCGCCCGCCATCTGCTCGCGGACCAGGGCCTCGACCTGCTCGCGCTCGCCGGGCACGACCTCCAGCACGATTTCGTCGTGGACCTGGAGCAGCATCCGGGAGCCGAGGCCGGCCTCGGTGAGGGCGCGGTCGACGTTCAGCATCGCGATCTTGACGATGTCGGCGGCGGAGCCCTGGATGGGGGCGTTGAGCGCCATCCGCTCGGCCATCTCGCGGCGCTGGCGGTTGTCGCTGGTCAGGTCGGGCAGGTAGCGGCGGCGGCCGAGGAGCGTCTCGGTGTAGCCGACCGCGCGGGCCTCCTCGACGACGTTGTGCAGGTAGTCGCGGACGCCGCCGAACCGCTCGAAGTAGGTGTCCATCAGGCCCTGCGCCTCGGCCGGGCGGATGCCGAGCTGCTGCGAGAGCCCGTACGCGGACAGGCCGTAGGCGAGGCCGTAGGACATCGCCTTGATCTTGCGGCGCATCTCGGCGTCGACGGCGTCCCGGGCGACCTCGAAGACCTGGGAGGCGACGGTGGTGTGCAGGTCCTCGCCGCTGGCGAAGGCCTCGATCAGGGCCTCGTCCTCGGAGAGGTGGGCCATGATGCGCAGCTCGATCTGGGAGTAGTCGGCGGTCAGCAGCGACTCGTATCCCTCGCCGACGACGAAGGCGCGGCGGATGGCGCGGCCCTCCTCGGTGCGGACGGGGATGTTCTGCAGGTTCGGGTCCTGCGAGGAGAGCCGACCGGTCGCGGCCACCATCTGGTTGAAGGTGGTGTGGATGCGGCCCTGCGGGGAGACCGTCTTGAGCAGGCCCTCGACGGTGGTGCGCAGCTTGGCCTGGTCGCGGTGGCGGAGCAGGATGACCGGCAGTTCGTTGTCGGTCTGGGCGGCGAGCCAGGTGAGGGCGTCGGCGTCGGTGGTGTACCCGGTCTTGATCTTCTTGGTCTTGGGGAGGCCGAGCTCGCCGAAGAGGATCTCCTGGAGCTGCTTGGGCGAGCCCAGGTTGAAGGGGTGGCCGGCGGCGGCGTGCGCCTCCTCGACGCAGCGCTGGATCTCGGCGGCGAACTGCGACTCCAGGCCGGTCAGCCAGGCGCGGTCGGCGGCGATGCCGTAGCGCTCCATGCGGGCGAGCAGCTCGGCGATCGGCAGCTCCATGTCGTGGAACAGCCCGGCGGCGCCGACCTCGGAGAGCCGGGTGTCGAACAGCTCGGCGAGGTCGAGGACGGCGCGGGCCTGCACCATGAGGGAGCGGGCGCCGGCGGTGGTGTCCTCCTCGGGGGCGTCGAAGGAGAGCTGGCCGCTCTCGGCCGCGGTGGCGGGCGCCAGGGAGCGGGCGAGGTACTCCTCGGCGAGCACGTCGAGGGTGAAGGTGCGCCGGCCCGGCTTCTCCAGGTACGCGGCGAGGGCGGTGTCGGCGGTGACGCCCTCGATCCGCCAGCCCTGCTCGGCGAAGGCCCGCATGACGTGCTTGGCGATGTGCAGCGCCTTCGGGTGCGCCGGGTCGGCGAGCCAGGCGGTGAAGGCCTGGTCGTCGGCCTCGTCGAGGGCGGCGGGGTCGAACCAGGCGGCGGCCTCGCCGGCGGCCAGCGCGACCTCCTGGACGCTGCCGGTGCCCAGCGCCCAGGTGTAGACGGCGGCGATCGCGGTGCGGCCCTTGCCGTGCTCGGCGAGCCAGGCGGTCAGCGCGCCCGGCTCGGTGAGCAGGTCGCCGTCGACCTCGGGGCCGGCCTCGGCCTGCGGGGCCTCGGTCTCGGCGGCGCCGGCCGGGTCCAGCGCGTAGACCCGGTCGCGGAAGTTCGGGTTGCGGAACTCCAGCGCCTCCATGATCTGGCCGACGGCCCCCTTGTCGAAGGGCGTGCGGGCGAGGTCGGCGACGCCGAGCGGGAGGTGGACGTCGCGGACCAGCTCGGTGAGGACGCGGTTGCGCTTGACGGAGTCGAGGTGCTCGCGGAGCTTCTCGCCGATCTTGCCCTTGACCTCGTCGGCGCGGGCGACCAGCTCGTCGAAGGAGCCGAACTGGTTGACCCACTTCGCGGCGGTCTTCTCGCCGACGCCGGGGATGCCGGGCAGGTTGTCGGACGGGTCGCCGCGCAGCGCCGCGAGGTCCGGGTACTGGGCGGGGGTGACGCCGTACTTCTCGGCGACCTTCTCCGGGGTGTAGCGGGTGAGCTCGGAGACGCCCTTGGTCGGGTAGAGCACGGTGGTGCGCTCGCCGACCAGCTGGAGGGAGTCGCGGTCGCCGGTGACGATGAGCACCTCGAAGCCCTCGGCCGCGGCGGCGGTGGCGAGGGTCGCGATGACGTCGTCGGCCTCGAAGCCCTCGGCGGTGATCCGCGGGACGTGCATCGCGTCGAGGAGCTCGCCGATCAGCGGGACCTGGCTGCGGAACTCGTCCGGGGTGGCGGAGCGGTTCGCCTTGTAGTCGGGGAACTCCGCGGAGCGGAAGGTCTGCCGGGAGAGGTCGAAGGCGACCGCGAGGTGCGTCGGCTGCTCGTCGCGCACCGTGTTGGCGAGCATCGACGCGAAGCCGTACACCGCGTTGGTCGGCTGGCCGGTGGTGGTGTTGAAGTTCTCCACCGGCAGGGCGTAGAAGGCCCGGTAGGCCATCGAATGCCCGTCGAGCAGCATCAGGCGGCGCGGCGCCCCGCCACCCGCCGCGTCCTTGGACCCACTCTGCGTAGTCACGTCAACGTCCGTTCCTGCCGGTTCCACTGCCAGTGACCGATCCTAGGACCCGGCGCGGACATCGACCGCCAGGACGCCGGGGCGCACCCGGCGGGCGCAGCCCCGGCCTCTCCTGCCCGGCCGCCGGGGCCGGTCGTACGATCACTGACAGCACGACGACGTGAACCCTCAGCGGCAGGAGCACCAGTGACCGACGCGGCCCCCCTTCTCAACGTGCCCCAGGACGTCCTCGACCACTTCGCCAAGCTCGGCGTGAGCCCGGAGACGTTCTCCGGCGGGCACCTCGGCGAGAAGCTCGGCATCCACATCGTCGAGGCGTCCCCGGACCGCGTGGTGGGCACCATGCCCGTGGAGGGCAACCAGCAGCCGTACGGGCTGCTGCACGGCGGCGCGTCGGCGGCGCTGGCGGAGACGCTGGGCTCGATCGGCGCGATGCTGCACGCCGGCCCGGGCCGCTACGCGGTCGGCGTGGACCTGAACGCCACTCACCACCGCTCCGCCACCTCGGGCCTGGTGACGGGGGTGGCGACCGCGGTCTTCAAGGGGCGCACCGCGGCGACGTACGAGATCGCGGTCACCGACGACACCGGGCGCCGGATCACCAGCTGCCGGCTGACCTGCATGCTGCGCGACGTCTGACCCGCCGTCCGCCCCGTCGTCCGGGGCCGCCCGGGGCCGCCCGGGGCCGCCCCGAAGCGGCCCGAAGCGGCCCGAAGCGGCCCGTTTGGCCACGGCCCTTCCCGGGCAGGGCCCTGCCGAGACGAGGGGGCGGTGGCATGTCCGGCACGGGGCAGGAGGGCGGTCCGCCGTCGGGGCACGGCTATCTGGGGCCCGTCGAGGCGGTCGGGGGCAGCACCGCCGCGCCGCCCACCCCCCCGCCGCAGCCCAAGCTGCTGATCCCCCCTCAGCCGGTCGTTGTCGCCGCGCAGTGGGCCGCC
>NZ_JBHWBW010000063.1:0-6630 GCF_042735675.1 Kitasatospora sp. NPDC059571 | reverse complement strand
AGTTGGGGGGGGCGGGTGTTTGTTCACACGCCCCGGGGGTCGGGGGGGGCGGGCTGGGGGGGGGGGGGGGGGCCGTGGGGTGGGCCCGCAATCCGGGCCGGCACCCACCGCCGGTGCAGGCGGATCCGCCGCCGCTGCCCTCGGTGGTCTCGCACTTCCACTACGGCGGCCAGGTGTCCGCGGCGGCCGGGCCGGGCGGCCGGTTCGCGCTGCGGCTGCGCGCCGAGGGCGACGCGCCGTTCGAGGTGACCGGTGTGCAGTCGAACTATCCCGGTCTGTCGGTCTCGGTGGCGGGCGGGCTGCCGGTGGCGGTGGGGCCGGGGCGGCCCGTGGAGCTGACCGTCGCCTTCGCGGTGACGGACTGCGCGCAGGCGCCGCCGGACGCCGGGCTGCCTTTCCTTGATGTAACGCTGCGTAACACGCGCGCAATCGAGACCGTGAGCCAGATCCTCGGGCCCGACTATGCCCGGGACCTGTCCGAAAACCTGCACTCGGCATGCCCCAATTCCGCTCAGCGGACGCCGACGTCCGCAGGATGAGAGCCGGACACTCCAGTCCGATAGTCGGACAAGGCCTGTGGCAGGGGCTTTTTCGACTCGAAGCCGTTTCGATGGGCGAGACGACACATAGCAGTTCGGGCCCCTCGGGGCACGAATGACCAATATCCGAGATTCCCCCACCTGGTCCTCATAACAAGAGAATCACAGCATGCCCGCAGGTCTGCCCGAGCCGCCGAAGCCGTTCTAGAGTCACGGCCAGTCACCGCGCCAACAGATCGGGCCAGGCCCCAGCGCGCGACCCGGCACCGCCACTCCGGCGTTCTGCCTACCTGATCCAGAATGGGGAACTTCGTGCGTAACCGTTCAGCGCTTGTCGTGAGCATCGCCGTCGTCGGAGCGCTCACCCTGTCCGCCTGCGGCTCCCGCGGTGGCAACTCCGGCACCAGCGCCGACGCCGGCGGCAGCACCGTCACGATCGGCGTCGACGCCCCGCTCACCGGCCCGCTCTCCGCGCTCGGCCTCGGCATCCAGCACTCCGTCGAGCTCGCCGCCAAGATCGCCAACGACACCAAGGAAGTTCCGGGCGTCACCTTCAAGGTCAAGGCGCTCGACGACAAGAAGTCGCCCCAGGAAGGCCAGCAGAACGCCACCGCCCTGGTCGCCGACAAGAGCGTCGTCGGCGTCGTCGGCCCGCTGAACTCGGGCGTCGCCCAGTCGATGCAGCAGGTCTTCGAGTCCGCGAACCTCACCGAGATCTCCCCGGCCAACACCAACCCGGCGCTGACCCAGGGCGAGAAGTTCGACACCGAGAAGAAGCGTCAGTTCAAGACCTACTTCCGCACCGCCACCACCGACGCCATCCAGGGCCCGTTCGCCGCCCAGTACGCGTACACGGACCTCGGCAAGAAGACCGTCTACCTGATCGACGACAAGAAGACCTACGGCGTGGGCCTGGTCGCCGCCTTCCAGAAGGAGTTCACCAAGCTCGGCGGCACCGTCAAGGGCCAGGACCACATCGACGAGAACAACCTCGACTTCTCGGCCGTGGTCACCAAGGCCAAGGCCGCCGGCGCCGACATCATCTACTACGGCGGCGAGTACCCGCAGTCCGGCCCGCTGTCCGACCAGCTCAAGAAGGCCGGCGTCACCGCCCCCGTCTTCGGCGGCGACGGCATGTACGACCCGGAGTACATCAACAAGGCCAACAAGAACGCCAACGGCGACCTGGCCACCTCCGTCGGCGCCCCGGTCGAGTCCCTCGACTCCGCCAAGAAGTTCGTCGCGGACTACAAGGCGGCCGGCTACGCCGACCCGTACGCGGCCTACGGCGGCTACTCCTACGACGCCGCGTGGGCCATCGTCGAGGCCGTCAAGGCCGTCGTCGCCGCCAACAGCGGCAAGGTCCCCAGCGACGCCCGCGGCAAGGTCGTCGAGGCCGTCGGCAAGGTCAGCTTCGACGGTGTGACCGGCAAGGTCGCCTTCGACGAGTACGGCGACGCCGTCAACAAGCAGCTGACAGTCTACCAGGTCAAGGACAACGCCTGGACGGTCGCCAAGTCCGGCACCTTCGCCGGCTGACGGACCCAGAGCACCACACCACAGAACCACCCGGCGGGGGCGCTGCGAACCAGCGTCCCCGCCGTGCTCCACGGTCCGTCACACCACCCCGCAAGCGAACCCCCCGCCCCAGAACCCACCTCGGAGGCCCAGCGGTGCACGAACTGCCGCAGCAGCTGGCCAACGGCCTGATCCTCGGCTCCCTCTACGGGCTGATCGCGATCGGCTACACAATGGTCTACGGCATTGTCCAGCTCATCAACTTCGCCCACGGCGAGATCTTCATGACAGGTGGGTTCGGAGCCCTCACCACCTACACCGTGCTCCCCTCCGGCACCGGCATCTGGCTGGCCCTGCCGCTCATGCTCCTCGGCGGCGTGCTGGTCTCCGTGATCGTCGCCGTCACCGCCGAGCGCTTCGCCTACCGCCCGCTGCGCGGCGCCCCGAAGCTCGCCCCGCTGATCACCGCGATCGGCCTCTCGCTCGCCCTCCAGCAGGTCGTCGAGCAGTTCTACCCCGGCGCCAAGTCCGGCCGCAGCTTCCCGCAGCTGCCCGGCGGCCCGTTCCACCTCGGCAGCGTGACCCTCCAGCCCGCGGACATCTTCCTGTTCGTCGCCGCCCCGCTGTGCATGGGCGCCCTCGCCGCCTTCGTCGGCAAGACCCGCACCGGCCGCGGCATGCAGGCCACCGCGCAGGACCCGGACACCGCCAAGCTCATGGGCATCAACACCGACCGCATCATCGTGATCGCGTTCGCCCTCGGCGCCGTCTTCGCCGCCGTCGCCGCCATCGCCTGGGGCCTGCGCTACGGCCAGGTCGCCCCCAGCATGGGCTTCCTCGCCGGCCTCAAGGCCTTCACCGCCGCCGTCCTCGGCGGCATCGGCAACATCTACGGCGCCATGCTCGGCGGCCTCGTCCTCGGCATCGCCGAGGCCCTCGCCACCGCCTACATCCAGAACGTCCCCGGCATGCACCAGCTCGGCGGCGGCTCCTGGGCCAACGTGTGGGCCTTCGTCCTCCTCATCGTCGTCCTCCTCGTGCGGCCACAAGGCCTGCTCGGCGAGCGCGTCGCAGACCGGGCCTGAGGAACGGAGCATCAGATGACCACCACCAAGCGCCCCGCCATCCCGCTCCCCCTCGCAGCGGCCAAGGCCCTCGTCGTGGCAGGCGGCCTCCTCACCGCCGCCTCCACCTTCATCCACTGGACCTGGACCGCGGACTTCCCCGGCGACCTCACCGTCGACGGCTACCCCGGCGGCCTGCAGATCCTCACCCTCGCGGCCGGCCTGCTCACCGCCCTGTTCGCGCTCCCGCTGTACGGCATCCGCGGCACCCGCTGGCTCACCCCGGCCGGCGCCGAGGGCCCCGCCCTCATCCTCGCCACCGCCGGCGCGGCCACCACCTGGTTCACCCTGCTCTCCATCAGCACCGAACTCGGCGGCCTCGCGAACCTGGAGCCCGGCGGCTGGATCGCCGGCGTCGCCTCCCTCGTCCCGGTCGTCGGCGCACTGGGCCTGCCCCAGCAGCCCGCCACCATCGGCTTCCCCCGCGGCCTCGGCGCCGTCAGCCAGATCCGGTTCGTGCTCAGCACGCTCAACCGCCTGGTCGGCCCCCGCGAGGACCTCGCCCCCGCCAAGCCGCTGAACCGCTGGTACGAGATCCTCGTCATCATCGCCGCCACCGCACTCGGCCTGACCGTCTTCACCTACGGCATCGTCACCGAGTACGGCGAGCTCTTCATCGGCTTCCTGATCGTCACCTGCCTCGGTGCCTGGGCCCTGATGCGCGCCGGCCTCATCGCCCGGCTCACCGCCATCACCGCCCGCCACAAGGGCACCACCACCGCCGCCGCCTTCGCCGCGGCCGCCGCGTTCCCGTTCACCCAGAGCGACGACCACTTCGCCTCGGTCGGCGTCAACATCCTGATCTTCGCCACCGTCGCGCTCGGCCTCAACGTCGTCGTCGGCCTCGCCGGCCTCCTCGACCTCGGCTACGTCGCCTTCCTCGGCGTCGGCGCCTACGCCGCCGCCCTGGTCTCCGGCTCCACCAGCTCCCCCGTCGGCCTCCACCTGCCGTTCTGGGCCGCCGCCCTGGTCGGCATGGCCGCCGCGCTGGTCTTCGGCGTCATCATCGGCGCCCCCACCCTGCGGCTGCGCGGCGACTACCTCGCCATCGTCACGCTGGGCTTCGGAGAGATCTTCCGCATCGCCGTCAACAGCCTCGACGGCATCTCCGGCCCCAAGGTCACCAACGGCCCCAACGGCATCCGCAACATCCCCGACCTCGCCGTCGGCGGGTTCAACTTCGGCGAATCCCACACCTTCGGTGCCTTCACCCTCGGCCGGTTCGCCAACTACTTCCTGCTGATGCTGCTGGTCACCGCGTTCGTCGTGGTCATCTTCAGCCGCGCCAACGACTCCCGGATCGGCCGCGCCTGGGTCGCCATCCGCGAGGACGAGACCGCCGCACAGGCCATGGGCATCAACGGCTTCAAGCTCAAGCTGCTCGCCTTCGCCCTCGGTGCCTCCCTCGCCGGCCTCGCCGGCACCGTGATGGCCCACGTCAGCTACAGCGTCGTCCCCGACCCGTACCAGTTCGCCGGCCCCGTCCCGCCCAACAGCGCCTTCCTGGTCGCCGCGGTGGTCCTCGGCGGCATGGGCACCATCAGCGGCCCGCTGCTCGGCGCCACCCTGCTCTACCTCATCCCGGAGAAGCTCGTCTTCCTGAAGGAGTACCAGCTCCTCTTCTTCGGCATCGCCCTCGTCCTCCTCATGCGCCTGCGCCCCGAGGGCCTCGTCGCCAACCGTCGCGCCCAACTCGAGTTCCACGAGAAGGACGACGACACCCCCGCCCCCGCGGCGACCGAGGACGCACCCGCCAGCACCGAACCCGGCCCCGCCGCCGGCCTCACCACCGCAGGGGCGTGAGACACACCATGAGCACCCAGACCGTCCCGGCCCCGCGCCCCGCCGGCACCGAGAACGACGGCCCCCTGCTGCACGCCAGCGGCGTCGTCATGCGATTCGGCGGCCTCACCGCCGTCAACAACGTCGACCTCACCGTCAACCAGGGCGAGATCGTCGGCCTGATCGGCCCCAACGGCGCCGGCAAGACCACCTTCTTCAACTGCCTGACCGGCCTGTACGTCCCCACCGAGGGCACGGTCACCTACAAGGGCACCGTGCTGCCGCCCAAGCCGCACCTGGTCACCTCGGCCGGCATCGCCCGCACCTTCCAGAACATCCGGCTCTTCGCCAACATGACCGTTCTGGAGAACGTCCTCGTCGGCCGCCACACCCGCACCAAGGAAGGCCTCTTCTCGGCCATCCTGCGCGGCCCCGGCTACAAGAAGGCCGAGGCCGAGAGCCGCGACAAGGCGATGGAGCTGCTGGAGTTCATCGGCCTCGACCACAAGGCCGAGCACCTCGCCCGCAACCTCCCCTACGGCGAGCAGCGCAAGCTGGAGATCGCCCGCGCGATGGCCAGCGAGCCCGGCCTGCTCCTGCTCGACGAGCCCACCGCCGGCATGAACCCGCAGGAGACCCGCGCCGCCGAGGAACTCGTCTTCGCCATCCGGGACAAGGGCATCGCGATCCTCGTCATCGAGCACGACATGCGCTTCATCTTCAACCTCTGCGACCGCACCGCCGTGCTCGTCCAGGGCCAGAAGATCGTCGAGGGCGACAAGGAGACCGTCCAGAACGACGAGCGCGTCATCACCGCCTACCTCGGCGCACCCCTCGAGGGCGCCACCGAGACGGCAGCAAGCACGGAGGCAGAGCAGTGACAGCCCTTCTCGAGGTCGAGGACCTCCGCGTCGCCTACGGCAAGATCGAAGCCGTCAAGGGCATCAGCTTCAGCGTCAAGCAGGGCGAGGTCACCACCCTGATCGGCACCAACGGCGCCGGCAAGACCACCACCCTGCGCACCCTCTCCGGCCTGCTCAAGCCCGCCGGCGGGAAGATCACCTTCGACGGGCAGCCGCTCGCCAGCGTCCCCGCGCACAAGATCGTCGCGCTGGGCCTGGCGCACTCCCCCGAGGGCCGGCACATCTTCCCGCGCATGAGCATCGAGGAGAACCTCCTCCTCGGCGCCTTCCTGCGCAAGGACTCCGCCGGCATCACCGAGGACGTCGAGCGCGCCTACACGCTCTTCCCGATCCTCGGCGAGCGCCGCAAGCAGGCCGCCGGCACCCTGTCCGGCGGCGAGCAGCAGATGCTCGCCATGGGCCGCGCCCTGATGTCCCGGCCGAAGCTGCTGATGCTCGACGAGCCCTCCATGGGCCTGTCCCCGCTCATGATGCAGAAGATCATGGCGACCATCGTCGAGCTCAAGGCCGGCGGCACCACCATCCTGCTCGTCGAGCAGAACGCCCAGGCCGCGCTCTCGCTCTCCGACCAGGGCTACGTCATGGAGACCGGCCGGATCGTGCTCACCGGCACCGGCGCCGACCTGCTCCACGACGAGTCCGTCCGCAAGGCCTACCTCGGCGAGGACTGACCGCCGCCGAACGACGCGCAGGCGCGGCCCCGATCCGGGGGGGGGGCGGGCGGCCGGGCTGGGGGCCCCGGGC
>NZ_JBHWBW010000062.1:0-25050 GCF_042735675.1 Kitasatospora sp. NPDC059571 | reverse complement strand
GGCTCGGCCTCAACAACCGGCTCCACCTCGGCAACCGGCTCGGGCTCAACCTCGACAACAGCCTCAACAACGGGCTCGGGCTCGACCTCAACAACCGGCTCCGCCTCGACCTCGGCAGCGGTCTCGACCTCAGCCTCGACCTCGGCGGCGGTCTCGGGCTCGGCCTCAACAACCGGCTCCGCCTCGACCTCGGCGGCGGTCTCGACCTCAGCCTCGACCTCGGCCTCGACCTCGACCTCGGCAACGGCCTCCGCGGCAGCCGCCTCCACGACGGGCTCCTCGGCCGGCTCGTCCTCGACAGCCTCAACGGTCTCAACGGCCTCGGCCACCTCGACCTCGGCGACCTCGACCTCGGCGGCCGCGGTCTCCTCCACCGCAGGCTCCTCCGCGGCGGGCTCCTCGTCCGTCCGGACACCGCCGTCGCGCGGGCCGGCGGCGAGGGCGTGGCGGGCGGCCTCCTCGGCGTCCGCGGTCTCCTCGCCGGCGGCGGCGTGCCGGTCGTACGCGGCGAGAGCGGCGTCCCGGTCGGCCTGACGCTCCATCAGCTCGGCAAGGAGGCCGTCCAGGCCCTGCCCGGCGAGGGCGGTGCGCAGCGCGGCGAGGGCCGGCAGCCGGTACAGGGTGCCCTCGTCGGAGGCCAGGCCGTCGACCAGGTCCGCCAGCTCGGTGAGCGCGAGGGACTCCGGGTCGCGGCCGGGGAGCAGACGGCCGAGGGCGCGCACGGCGCTGCCGAGCGTCTCGATGGCCTGCGCCGTCTCGGCGAGCAGGGCGGCGTTGCCGGGCACGACGGGGGCGCCGTCGCCGGTGGCGAGCGCGGCCCAGTCGGTGCGGGCAGCGGCGGCCGCGGCGAGGGTGGCGTGCAGGTCCGCGCGGCCGGGCCGCTTGCCGACCACCAGGGAGCGGGCCTCGGAGCGCAACGCGCGGCGCCGGCCCCAGGAGATGCTGACGCCCTGCTCCTTGCGCCAGCGGCCGGTGGCGGTGGCGGCGGTGAGGGCGTCGAGGTCGGCCTTGAAGGCTTCGGCCCGCAGGGCGGCGGAGGCGGCCTGGACGCGCTGCAGCACGTCGAGCAGGGTGCCCAGCCCGAGCAGGGTGTCGGGGACGTCGAGTTCGGCCTTGGCGGCGATGCCGGAGACGGCGGCGCCGACGGCGCGGACGTCCAGGCTGCGGAGCTCGGCGAGCACCGTGGACGCGGCACGCGCGTCCTCGGCCCCCGTGACGGTCTCGGCCGCGTCGAGCCAGGGGTTGTCGGCCGCGTTGAGGGCGAAGCCGCCCTGCTCGGCGTAGCGGCCGAGCTCCTCGCGGGTGTCCGGCCCGGCATCGCCGTCGTGAGTGGCAGCCGGGGCCGGCACCGTGGCGCCGGCGTCGTTCAGGTAGCGCACTGTCATGTGGAAGTCCGGTTCGTGGCGGGGACGGGAGGGGGGTGGCGGAGAGACGGGCGCCGCGGTGCGTCCCGGCTGGTACGGCGCGAGGGCCAGGATACGGGTGCGCGTTCGACGGACGCACGCACCGGGCGGGTTGTTGCCGAGCTGTGCCGTGTCATGGACCCCTCCGGGGAGCGAGGTATCCGATGTCGCGGAGCGTGACCGGCGGGAGGTAGTCGCGGAGGGCCTCCCGTTCCCACCATTCGCCGGTGGTGCGCAGCCGCGCCCAACTGCTGTACCGGTAGCGGTAGAGACGGGCGCGGACGACGGCCGGGGGCCGGTCGGGGAAGGGGTTGCCGCGCAGCAGGCGGAGCGTGTCCGGGTCGTTGACCAGCAGCCGGGCGGCGAAGGCGGTGAACCAGGGCCGGGCGTACGAGGGCGAGATGGCGGCGAACCACATGAGCCAGTCCAGGCGGAGGTGGTAGGGCGCGATCTGACGCGGCATTCGCCGGAGTTCGCCCGGTTTGCCATGGAATCGGTACTCACGCCAGACGGTGTTCCGGTCCGGGATCACGGTGTCGGTGCCCTCGACCACCACCTCGTGGCGGATCCGGGTGATGCTGCCGAAGGCGCCGTAGCTGTTGACCAGGTGGAGCCGGTCGAAGGAGCGGTTCATGACCTGGCGGGAGGAGATCAGGTTGGCGGCCGGCCGGTAGCTGAGGACCAGGACGCCCGCGGTGAGGGCGAGGACGAGCACCTCGAACCAGACCGGGGTCGCCGGGTAGTGGGGTGTCGACGGGAGCGGCAGCAGGCGGCCGACGGTGCCCGCGTCCACGACGGAGAGCGCGAGGGCGATGGTGAGCCAGTTGAGCCAGGCGAAGTTGCCGGAGAGCACCAGCCAGAGCTGGGTGACGGTCATCAGCGCGGCCGCGGCGGACGCGACGGGCTGCGGCGCGAAGAGGGCGAACGGCACCACGAGCTGGACGGCGTGGTTGGCGGCTACCTCGACGCGGTGCAGCGGGCGAGGCAGGTGGTGGAAGAACCAGCTGAGCGGGCCGGGCATCGGCTGGGTCTCGTGGTGGTACCAGAGGCAGGTCAGGTCCCGCCAGCACCGGTCGCCGCGCCACTTGATCATGCCGGCGCCGAACTCGACCCGGAACAGCAGCCAGCGCAGCAGCCAGAGCACGGTGACCGGCGGCGCGACGTCGCCGTTGCCGAGGAAGGCGGCGAGCACGCCGGCCTCCAGCAGCAGCGACTCCCAGCCGAAGGCGTACCAGGTCTGGCCGACGTTGACGATGGAGAGGTAGAGCAGCCACAGCAGCGCCCACCAGAGCATCGCGGCCCAGAGCGGCACCAGGCCTCCGGCGCCCGCGGCGAGGGCGGCGGCGAGCACCGCACCCGTCCAGGAGACGGCCGCGAACGCCCGGTCGCTGTAGTGGAGGTGGAACAGGCTGGGGGAACGGCGCAGCGGGACGGCGGCGGTGAAGCGGGGCACCGGCAGCATCCCGTGCTCGCCGATCAGGGCGCGGAACTGGCGGGCCGCAGCGATGAAGCCGACGGCGTAGAGAACGGCGAGCATCCGCTGGAACACCTCGCGGGCGAGCCAGTACTCGGGTGCCGCGAACCACTCCACCTCGCCCGCTCCTCGGTCGGCCGCCCTCGGACCGCCCCCATGCCTACCACCCGGCGGCAGCCGCTGCCGTCGGGGGCGGGCGGCGGGCTGGCGCGCTTCATCCGGAAGGCTCAGCCGCCCGCTCCGCGGGACGGGGCTCCCGCTGGCCCGGGGTGTCGTGGTCTCATACGAACGTTCAGTACCGAAACAGGGAGACACCCATGACATCAGCTTCGCCCCGGCCGGCCGCGGACCCCGCCTGTCCCGGTCCGGCCGCCGGCGCCGCCGCCCCCGCCCCGCCCGCCCGCACCCGGATCACCGCCCAGGTCTGGGGCGCCCTCGCGATCGTGTACGTGGTGTGGGGCTCCACCTATCTGGCGATCCGGGTCGCCGTCGAGACGATGCCGCCGTTCCTCTCGGCCGGGGCGCGCTTCCTGACCGCGGGCGCGCTGCTGGCCGGGCTGCTGGCGTGGCGGCAGGGCCCGGCGGCCCTGCGGGTCCGCGCCCGCGAGCTGGGGTCCGCGGCCGTGGTGGGCCTGCTGCTGCTGATCGGCGGCAACGGCATGGTGGTGCTGGCGGAGCGGTCGGTCCCGTCCGGGCTGGCGGCGCTGATGGTGGCGAGCGTGCCGCTGTGGGTGGTGGTGGTCCGGCGGTTCACCGGGCAGCGGACCCCGCGCTCGACGCTGGGCGGGGTGCTGGTCGGGCTGCTCGGACTGCTGGTGCTGAGCTCGCCCGGGCTGACCGGGGCGGTCCGGCCGCTGGGGCTGGTGGCGCTGCTGACGGGGTCGCTGCTGTGGGCGTGCGGCTCGGTGCTGGCCGGCCGGCTGCCGATGCCGTCGAACGCGCTGGCGGCGAGCGCCTACGAGATGGTCGCGGGCGGACTCGGGGCGCTGGTGCTGGCCCTCGTCCGGGGGGAGTCGCAGGGGTTCGACCCGGCCCGGGTGTCGGCCGGCTCGTGGGCGGCGCTGGGCTATCTCGTGGTGTTCGGCTCGCTGGTGGCATTCAGTGCGTACGCCTGGCTGCTGCAGCGGGCGCCGCTGCCGCTGGTGGCGACCTACGCCTACGTCAATCCGGTGGTCGCGGTGCTGCTCGGCTGGCTGGTCCTCTCCGAACCGCTGACCTGGCCCATCGTCCTGGGCGGGGGGATCGTGGTCGCCGGGGTGTGCCTGGTGGTGCGCACCGAGCGCTGAGCCGCCGCGCTACGGGTGCCACCCCGGATGGGTGGTACCCGTACCGTGCTTACGAGTTGAGAAGTTGTCGGCCGGGGCCCGGTCAACCTGCCCGGTATGCGGCGAGACGGGGATCATGTACGGATCTTGTTTTCAACAAGGTAACAATGTGATCGAGAAATCCCCTGGAATGTTTTACTTATTGACGTTACCCGGCCACTCCCGATTGACTCACTGGTCGCCGCAGACGGCGGCGATGTCAGGGAGGCACCACCCACCATGAACGCAATGACGCGTCGCATCCTCGCCGGCACGGCCGCTGTGTCGGCGGCGTTGTCACTTGCCGCGTGCGGCTCCGGCGACGGCACGGGATCGTCGTCCGGAGGCAACAAGACCATCGGCCTGCTGCTGCCGGAGAAGTCCTCGTCGACGCGGTACGAGAGTTTCGACAAGCCGCTGATCGAGGCCTCGGTCACCGCCCTGTGTACCAAGTGCGTGGTCGACTACGCCAACGCCGACGGCGACGAGGCGGCGCAGAAGGAGCAGTTCGACGCCCTGCTGGCCAAGGGCGTCAAGGTGATCCTGCTCGACCCGGTGAACTCGCAGTCCACCGCGTCCTGGGTGACCGACGCCACCAAGAAGGGCGTCAAGGTCATCGCGTACGACCGGCTCGCCGCCGGCAACGTGGCCGCGTACATCTCCTTCGACAACGAGCGCACCGGCGAGCTCCAGGGACAGGCGCTGGTCGACGCGCTCGGCGAGAAGGCCGGCAACGCGAACGTCGTCATGATCAACGGCGCGGAGACCGACCCGAACGCCGGAATGTTCAAGAAGGGCGCCCACCAGGTCCTGGACGAGAAGGTCAAGAAGGTCATCTACGAGCAGTCCGGCGAGTGGAAGCCGGACACCGCCGCCCAGAAGATGAACGAGGCGATCAGCCACTTCGGCAAGAGCGGCATCCAGGCCGTCTACTCCGCCAACGACGGCATGGCCGGCTCGATCATCGCCAGCCTGAAGCAGGCCGGGATCAACGTCCCGGTCGGTGGCCAGGACGCCTCGCTGGACGCGATCCGCCGCATCCTGAGCGGCGACCAGACCTACACGATCTACAAGCCGTACAAGCCGGAGGCCGACGCCGCCGCCACCATGGCCGTCTACCTGGTCAAGGGCCTGGACATCACCTCGGTCGCCAGCGCCATGACCGAGAGCAACGGCCTGCAGATCCCCTCGATGCTGCTCAGCCCGGTCGTCGTCACGCAGAAGACGGTCGCCTCCACCGTCATCGCCGGCGGCCTCTACAAGGCCGCCGAGGTCTGCGCCGACCAGTACGCCCAGGCCTGCAAGGAGGCCGGCATCACCGTCGGCTGACGCCGCGCCCCGGCGGGCGCGGCGGCCGCAGGTCAGCCGCGCGCCCGCTGGGTCGCCGCGATGCACGCCAGCACCGCCACCGCGGCCGCCGGCGCCGCCGGGGACATCCGCTCCCCCAGCACCAGCACCGCCCAGCCGAGCGTGAGCAGCGGCTGGGCGAGCTGGAGCTGACTCGCCTTCGGCACCCCGATCAGGGCCATCCCGCGGTACCACACCACGAAGCCGGCGAACTGCGAGACCGCCGCCGTGTAGACCAGCCCGGCGACCGCCCGGGGGCCGGCGTGCACCTCCTCCGCCGGCAGCGCCAGCCCGGTGGTGAGCAGCGTCGCCGGCAGCGCCAGCACCACCGCCCAGGCGATCACCTGCCACCCGGGCATCCGCCGCGCCAGCCGGCCGCCCTCCGCGTACCCGGCCGCGCACAGCAGCAGCGCGGCGAGCAGGAAGAGGTCCGCGCGGCCCGGGCCGCCGCCGCTCTGCTGGACCGTGAACGCAGCCACCGCGCCCGCGCCCGCCAGCGCCGCCCACCAGAACCCGCGGGACGGCCGGGCCCCGCCGCGCACCGCCGCTACCGCCGCGGTCGCCAGCGGCAGCAGCCCGATCACCACCGCCGAGTGGGCGGTGGAGGAGGTCCGCAGCGCCAGCGTGGTGAGCAGCGGGAAGCCGACCACGCAGCCGGCCGCGACGGCCAGCAGGCCGGGCAGGTCGGCACGGGCCGGCCGCGGCACCCGGCGGACCGCCAGGCAGCCGCCGGCCACGATCGCGGCGAGCACCCCGCGCAGCCCGGTGGCCGTCCACGGGCCGAACCCGGACAGCGCCCAGACGGTCGCCGGGAAGGAGAAGGAGAAGGCGAGCACCCCGAGCGCGGCGAGGGCGGTACCGCCGACTGCTACTGGAGTGGTCCGGATAGCGCTATCGTGTGCTGTCATGCACGAGCGTAGCAGTGGGGCCGATCTTGCCGCCATCCTCCGTCCCGAGGTCGAGCGCTACCCGGTCGGCGCCCGACTGCCCTCCAGCCGCGCCCTGATGGAGCGCCACCAGGTGAGCCCGGTGACGGTCTCCCGCGCGATCGCCCTGCTGGCCGCCGAGGGACTGGTCGTCCCCCGGCCGGGCGCCGGCGTCTTCCGCGCCGCCCCGGCCCGCCCCGCACCGGCCGCCGGCGACACCTCCTGGCAGGAGGTCGCGCTCAGCGCCGAGGCGGGCCTGCCGCCGGCCCGCTCGGCCGACGCCTCCGGCGTCCTCGGCGCCCTGGCCCTGCAGCCGGCCGAGGTCGTCGACCTCAACGGCGGCTACCTGCACGCCTCGCTGCAGCCCGAACGGGCGCTGGCCGCGGCCCTCGCCCGGGCCGGACGGCGGCCCGGCGCCTGGGAGCGGCCGCCGCTGGAGGGGCTGCCCGAACTGCGCGCCTGGTTCGCCCGGGACATCGGCGGCACGGTCGGCGCCGCCGACGTCCTGGTCACCTCGGGCGGCCAGAGCGCCCTCACCACCGCCCTGCGCTCACTGGCCGCACCGGGCGCGCCCGTCCTCGTCGAATCGCCCACCTACCCCGGCCTGCTGGCGGTGGCCCGGGCGGCCGGGCTGCGCCCCGTCCCGGTGCCGGTGGACGGCGACGGCGTCCGGCCCGACCTGCTCGCCGAGGCCTTCGCGGCGACCGGCGCCCGGGTGTTCGTCTGCCAGCCGCTGTTCCAGAACCCGACCGGCGCGGTGCTGTCCGCCGAGCGCAGGCCCGAGGTGCTGCGGATAGCCCGCGCGGCCGGGGCGTTCGTGGTCGAGGACGACTTCGCCCGGCGGCTCGCCCACGCCGACGCGCCGCCGCCCGCACCGCCGCTGGCCGCCGACGACCCCGACGGCACGGTCGTCCACGTGCGCTCGCTGACCAAGCCCACCTCGCCCAACCTGCGGGTCGCGGCGCTGGCCGCGCGCGGCCCCGCCCGGGAGCGGCTGCGCGCCGTCCAGGCGGTCGACAGCTTCTTCGTGCCGCGCCCGCTCCAGGAGGCGGCCCTCGAACTGGTCGGCGCACCCGCCTGGGGCCACCACCTGCGGACCCTGGCCGGCGCGCTGCAGGGCCGCCGGCAGGCACTCGCCGGCGCCCTCGCCCGGCTGCGGCCCGATCTGCTCGGCCCGCGGCTGCCGCTCGGCGGCCACCACCTGTGGCTGCGGCTGCCGGAGGGCACTGACCCGCAGGCGCTCGCCGCCGCCGCACTGCGCGCCGGGGCCGCGGTCACCCCGGGCCGGGGGTACTTCACCGCCGAACCGCCCGCCCCGCGGCTGCGGGTCGGGTACGGCGCGGCCGAGGGCCCGGACCGCCTGGTGACGGGCGCGGAACGGCTGGTGGCGGCACTCGGCGACGGCTGAGGAGCGGGCCGGGCGCAGGCCGGGGAGCCGCCCGGCCGCGCGGGCGCGCGAAGGTGACGAAACGTCAACGATCATCCGGCAAGATCGACTCCACCGGCCGGGCGGGCCACACTGGGCGGCATGTCCACCTCCGCCGATCCCGTCCCGCGGCTGCCCGCCCAGCCGGCCGAGCCCGCCCGCCCGGCGGCGCCGAACGTGCCGGGGCCGGCCCCGGCACCCGCACCGGCCGCCGCCGCCGAGGACGACGGCCGACACATGGTGGTCTGCGGCCAGGACACCCTGGCGTTCCGCCTCGCGGTCGAACTGACCACGCTGTACGGGCGGTCGGTCACCGTGGTCGTCCGCTCCCGCACGGAGGGACAGGGACCGCAGATCGCCGCCCTGGCCACCGAGCGCGGACTGCCCGTCCGGGTGGTCGAGGCGCCCGAGCCGACGCCCGCCGTCCTGGCCGCGGCCGGCATCCGGGAGGCCGCCGCGCTCGCCCTCACCGGCTCCGACGACCAGGCCAACGTGCAGGCGGCGCTGCGCGCCCGGCGGCTCAACCCGCACATCCGGCTGGTCCTGCGGGTCTACAACCGCAGGCTCGGCCGCCGGGTCGGCCAGCTGCTCGACCGGACCGCCGCCGCCCGGGCCGCCGGCGCCGTCCCCGAGGCCTCGACCACCGTGCTCTCCACCTCGGCCACCGCAGCACCCGCCCTGGTGTCCGCCGCGGTCTCCGGGCACCCGGCGGTGGTGCACGTCGACGGGCGGCTGCTGCGCGCCGCCGAGGTCGCCCCGGGCGGCACCGTCGGCGGCACGGAGCTCGCCACCCTGGCCGTGCTGCCCGCCGGCCCCCGCCCGGTCGCCCCGGACCTGCTGCCGGCGGCCGACGTGCCGGTGCCCGACGGCGGCCGGCGGCTCGTCCTGGAGCTGCTCGGCCACCCCGAGGAGGTGCGCCGGCGCCGCCGGCTGCCCGGGCTCGGCGGGCTGCCCGTCGCCGCCCTGTTCTCCCGGCGGCTGCGGATCGCCCTCGGCTCGCTGGTCGCCCTGCTCGCCGCCTTCGCCGGCCTCACCTCGGTGCTGACCGGTCAGAGCCCGGTGCACACCGCCTACCTGGCGGTGCTGGACGTGCTCGCCATCGACGACCCGGCCACCGCCGAGGGCCCGGCCCGCAAGGTGCTGCAGATCCTCACCGCGCTCAGCGGACTCCTGCTGCTGCCGCTGCTCACCGCGCTCGCCCTGGAGGCGCTCGGCACCTTCCGGGCCGCTTCCGCGCTGCGCCGCCCGCCGCGCGGCATCTCCGGCCACGTCGTGCTGCTGGGCCTGGGCCGGGTCGGCAGCCGGGTGCTCGACCGGCTGCGGGAGCTCGACCTGCCGGTGGTCTGCGTGGAGAGCGACCCGGCCGCCCGCGGCGTCGCCAGGGCCCGGGCGTACGGGGTGCCGGTGGTGCTCGGCGACGCCACCCAGGACGGCGTGCTGGAGGCCGCCCGGGTCGGGCGCAGCACCGCACTGCTGGCCCTGACCGCCAACGACTCCACCAACCTGGAGGCGGCCCTGTCGGCGCGCGAGGCCAACCCGGGCCTGCGGGTGGTGATGGGGCTGTTCGACGACGACTTCGCGGCGGACGTCTACCGGGCGCTGCGCGATTCGTACCCGGCCGCGGAGACCCGCAGCCACAGCGTGTCGTTCCTGTCCGCGCCCTCGTTCGCCTCCGCGATGATGGGCCGCCAGGTGCTCGGCGCGATCGCTGTCGGCCGGCAGGTGCTGCTGGTGGCGGCGGTCGACGTCGGCGACCACCCCGACCTGGCCGGCCGCACGGTGGCCGACGCGCACCGGACGGGCGCCTGGCAGGTGATCGGCATCGACCTCAACGCGCCCGCGGACCGCGCCGCCGACCTGGGCCTGCAGCGCCGCAGCAGGCCGGAGCTGCAGTGGGGCCCGCCCGCCGGGCGGGTGCTCGGAGCGGGCGACCTGGTGGTGGTCGCCGCCACCCGGGAGGGCCTGGCGCGGCTGCTGCGCCGCGCGGACGGGGACGCCGCCGCGCACTGACGGGCCGGGGCGCCGCCCGTGCGGGCGGCAACCCCGGGCCCGGCCGCTCAGCCCTGGTTGACCGCCCAGAACTCGTCGAAGTTCAGCAGCCCGTCGCGGCTGGTGTCCGCCTTGGCGATGACGGCCTGCGCCATCGGCACCGTCACGTACGGGTCGCCCATCTCCGCCATGACCTTCGAGTACTCCTCGGGCGAGATGAAGCCGTCGCCGTTGATGTCGAAGCGGGCGAACGTCGTCTTGGCCTTCTCGATGTCCATGGGGGCAGGTACTCCTTCTGGGGGTGTGCTGTGACCCGTGAACGATACCGGCGGCCCGGGCCGGGAAGCAGCCCAGGCACCCGGCCCGCGGTCCGATGGCCCGGGCGGCCCCGCCCGGCCAGACTGGGTGCGTGCCCGAACTCCCCGAAGTCCAGGCGCTCGCCGAGCGCATGACCGCCGCCTGTGCGGGCCGTTCCGTGGCCCGGGTCGAGGTGCTGTCCGTCCAGGTGCTCAAGACCTTCGACCCGCCGCCGACCGCGCTGCACGGCTGCCCGGTGACCGGGGTCGGCCGGCACGGGAAGTTCCTCGACCTGGCGGTGGACGGCGGCCCGCACCTGGTGCTGCACCTGGCCCGGGCCGGCTGGGTGCACGCCCGGGCGTCCTTCCCGGCGAAGCCGCCGTCCCGGCGCGGGCCGCTGGCGCTGCGGCTGGTGCTGGACGACGGCTCCGGCTACGACGTCACCGAGCAGGGCACCACCAAGCGGCTGGCCGCGTACGTGGTCGCCGACCCGGCGCAGGTCCCGGGCATCGCCCGGCTCGGGCCGGACGCCCTGGCGCTGACGGCGGGGCAGCTCGCCGCCCTGGCCGCCGGCGCCCGGCAGCGGCTGAAGACCTTCCTGACCGACCAGGCCGTGCTGGCGGGCATCGGCAACGCCTACTCGGACGAGATCCTGCACCGGGCGAGGCTCTCCCCCTACGCGATGGCCGCCGCCCTCAAGGAGGAGCAGACGGCCCGGCTGCACGCCGCGATCGGCGAGGTGCTCACCGGGGCGCTGGAGCACGCCCGGGCGGTGCCGGCGGACGGCCTCAAGGCGGAGAAGAAGGCCGGGCTGCAGGTGCACGGGCGGGCCGGCGAGCGCTGCCCGGTCTGCGGGGACACCGTACGGTCGGTCAACTTCGCGGACTCCTCGCTGCAGTACTGCCCGACCTGCCAGACCGGCGGGCGGACGCTGGCCGACCGGAGACTGTCCAGACTGCTGAAGTGACACCCGACTCTGTGCTTGAATCTGCTCGAAAGAGCCGTTCATCGAGCACGACCGCGCAGAGTGGGGGCACACCGACGTGCTGCTGATCGTCACGCCGAACCCGGCGCTCGACCTGACCTACACCGTGCCGCGCCTGCGCGCGCACACCGCCCACCGGGTCGCCTCGGCGGCCGCCCGGGCCGGCGGCAAGGGCGTCAACGTCGCCCGGGTGCTCGCCGCGCTCGGCCGGCCCGCACTCGCCGTCCTGCCGCTCGGCGGGCCCACCGGCGCCGCCGTCGCCGCCGACCTCACCACGGCCGGGCTGCCGCACCTGGCGGTGCCGGTGGCCGGCGAGACCCGGCGGACGGTCGCGGTGGTCGACCCGGCCGACGCCACCCTCTTCAACGAGCCGGGCCCGGAACTCACCGCCGCCGAGTGGCGGTCCGTTCTCGACGCCGTCGAGGCCCGGCTCCCCGCCGCCGGGGCCCTGGTGCTCTCCGGCAGCCTGCCGCCCGGCTGCCCGGCCGACGCCTACGCCGACCTCGTCGCCCGCGCCGCCGCGCACGGCGTGCCGACCGTGCTGGACGCCGACGGCCCGGCCCTGTCCGCCGCGCTCGCCGCCGGACCTACCGTGGTCAAACCCAACGCGGCCGAACTGCGGGCCGCCGCCGGCACCGGCGACGTCCGGGCCGCCGCGGCGGCGCTGCGCGAACGGGGCGCGGGCGCGGTGGTCGCCTCCCTCGGCCCGGACGGGCTGTACGCGGCGACCGCCGAGGGCGGCTGGCGGTGCGAGCCGCCCGCGCGGGTCACCGGCAACCCGACCGGCGCCGGGGACGCGGCCGTCGCCGCGCTCGCCGCCGGGCTCCAGGCCGGCGCGGCCTGGCCCGCGATGCTGCCGGACGCGGTCGCCCTCTCCGCCGCCGCCGTGCTCGCCCCGCTGGCCGGGGACTTCGACCGGGCCGCCTACCTGCGCTTCCGCTCCGCGGCCCGGGCCCGCCCGATCCCGGCCCCCCGTCCGGCCGACTGACCCGGCCGGCCCTCCCGCACGGCGGCGGCCGCACCGCGGAAGGCGGCCGCCGACACGGCGGGCCCCGGGACCGGGCGGCACCGCGCACTGTGACAGAGTGCGACGAAGGGATGCCGGCCAGGTGAAGGCGGGGGTGCGCACACGATGGTCTCGACGCTCGGCGACCGGTCCAACGGCCGGGTGGACGCGGTGGTGGTCGGGTCCGGTCCGAACGGCCTCGCGGCCGCGCTCGTCCTGGCCGGGGCAGGGCTGGAGGTCGCCGTCCACGAGGCGGCCGACACCGTCGGCGGCGGCACCCGGACGAAGGAGCTGACCCTGCCCGGCTTCCGCCACGACGTCTGCTCGGTGGCACACCCGATGGCGCTGGCCTCCCCGTTCTTCCGCGCCCTCGGCCTCGCGGACCGGGTCGAATTGCTCCGGCCCGTGGCCTCCTATGCCCAGCCGCTGGACGGGGCGCCGGCCGGCATCGCCTACCGCGACCTGGACCGCACGGTGGCGCGGCTCGGCCCCGACGGACCGGCCTGGCGGGCGGTGTTCGGCCCGCTCGTGGAGCACTGGACGGGCCTGGTGGAGACCGCGATGTCGGACCAGCGCAGACTCCCCTCCGATCTCGGCACGACCCTCCGACTCGGCCTGCGGATCGCCGAGTTCGGCAGCCCGGCCTGGTCGCTGCGGTTCCGCGGGGCGACCGCCCGGGCGATGCTCGCCGGCGTCGCCGCGCACGCCGTGGTGCCGCCCCGGGCAACGCCCGCCGCCGGCGCCGGACTGCTGCTGGCCGCCCTCGCACACGCGGTCGGCTGGCCGGTGCCGCGCGGCGGCAGCCAGGCGATCGCCGACGCCATGGCGGCGGAGCTGCGGGCCCGCGGCGGACGGATCGTCACCGGACACCGCGTCGGCTCGCTCGACGAACTGCCCGAGGCCCGGGCCGTCCTGCTCGACCTCACCCCCGCCGGACTGCTCCGGCTGGCGGGCCGGCGGCTGCCCGAGCGGTACGCCCGGCGGCTGCGCGGCTTCCGGTACGGCGCGGCCGCCTGCAAGGTCGACTTCGCCCTCGCCGGGCCGGTGCCGTGGGCGGACCCGGCGTGCGCCGAGGCCGGCACCCTGCACCTGTCCGGCGACCGCGCGGCGACCGTGGCGGCCGAGCGGGAGGTCGCGGCCGGCCGCCACGCCGACCGGCCGTACGTGCTGGCCGTGCAGCCCGGGGTGGTCGACCCCACCCGGGCGCCCGCCGGCCGGCACACCCTGTACAGCTACGCGCACGTGCCGCACGGCTCGACCCTCGACGTCTCCGGCGCCGTCGAGCGGCAGATCGAGCGCTTCGCCCCCGGCTTCCGCGACCTCGTACTGGCCCGCTCGGTCACCACCGCGGCCGACCAGCAGACCTACAACGCCAACTACGTCGGCGGCGACATCAGCGCCGGCGCGATGACGCTGTGGCAGACGGCCTTCCGCCCGCTCCCGGCCCTGGACCCGTACGCCACCCCGCTCGACGGCCTCTACCTCTGCTCGGCCTCCACCCCGCCCGGCCCCGGCGTGCACGGCATGTGCGGTCTGCACGCCGCCCGCAGCGCCCTCACCCGCACCTTCGGCCTGCGCACCGACCCGCTGGCGGCGGCCGCGGGCGCCGGAATCTGACACCCGGACGGACTGCTTCATGCACACGGGCCTTGCCGAGATCATCGATGCGCTGGCCGCGCGGTCGGCCGACGGCGACGCCGACATCGAGGACGAGCACGGGCGCTGGTCGCTGTACCGCCGGTCGTTCGATCGCGCAGAGTGCCGCCGCCGGCTGCTCGATGCCGTGGCGGCGGAACCCGATCCGAACGTGGCGCTGGGGATCGTGCTGGAGATGCTGGGACGGATCGCCCCGGCGGACCGGCCGCGCTGGGTCGCCCGGCTCCCGACCGCCCGGGGCCGGGACCTCGCCTCCCGGCGCGCCCGGGAACTGGCCGTCCACGAGAGCGGGTCGGTGTCGGACCTGCTGGAGGACGGCGCGGAGGAGTCCTGGTCCGACTGGCTCCAACTGCTCCTCGCGGAGTCCTCCGCGGAGCCGGCGGTACTGCGGCGCATGGCGGAGCGCGGCCGGACGAAGCGGATCAGGCGTACGGCGCTCCAGCGGCTGAAGGACCTCAAGGCATAGCGCGGGCGCTCACGGCGGCTCCGCCACCACCACCTCGGCCGGGCGGATCAGGTGGTCGCCGACGCGGTAGCCGGTGCGGACGAGTTCGACGCAGATCGGGCCGGTGACGGCGAACGAGCGGGTGTAGCCGATGGCCAGGTGGCGGACCGGGTCGAAGGGCTCGCCGGGTTCGCCGAAGGAGCGCAGGCCGAGGGCGCCGAGTTCGGACTCCAGGAGGTCGGCGACGGCGCCGAAGCCGTCGACCACGTCGCCGGACTCCCGGGCGCGGTCGAGGGCGTCGAGCACCGGGAGCAGCCGGGCCAGCACGTTGGCGACGGCGATCTCGCGGACGGCGAGCCGGTCGCGGCGGACCCGGCGGCGGTAGTTGTCGTACTCGGCCTTGAGGCGCCGCAGGTCCTCGGCCGGACCGGTCGGGGTGCCGGTGCCGTCTCCCGTCGACGCTGCCATGGGGCCGCTCCTTCCGGGTCGCCCCCACCATCCCCTAACCGGGATAAAACCGGATAAAGTGCTTGTCAAGGGCCGAGGCAGGGAGGTAGACACGATGATCACCGAACTGGCCGTGGAGCGGGTCGAGTTCACCTGTGGACAGTGCTGGCACCACTGGAGTGTGGACTACGACGTCCAGCACTACCGGGACGACGACGGCGCCGACTGGGAGTTCTTCTCCCACGACGGCATCGGCGCCTCCTCCCCCTACACTCCCGCCGGCGGCGCCCCCTGCCCCGAGTGCGGGCACCACTGGATCGGCCACCTCAAGGCGCGGCGGCTCGTCCCGCTGGCCCCCGGCGGCTCCGCCACTCCGCGGCACCGGATCGACGACCTCGCGGGCCACCGGCCCGAACGGCACGACGCCCCGC
The DNA here is from genome assembly GCF_042735675.1 of Kitasatospora sp. NPDC059571. Taxonomy (NCBI): domain Bacteria; kingdom Bacillati; phylum Actinomycetota; class Actinomycetes; order Kitasatosporales; family Streptomycetaceae; genus Kitasatospora; species Kitasatospora sp. NPDC059571. The sequence goes on along the minus strand of NZ_JBHWBW010000062.1, from coordinate 9,914 downwards.
TGCTGAGCGGCTCCGCCGCCACCGCGGAACGGGCCGGCCGCCGACTCTGAGCCGCCCCGCTCGCCGGATCACCCCAGGTGGGGCCGGACCGCATCGGCCTCCGCCGGGCCGTACGCGTCGGCCAGCCGCGCCAGGAACGCTCCGCGTTCGTACCGGTACTCCTGGGCGCCGGGCGACTCCATCGCCAGGGTGGCGAGCAGGCAGCCCACCCGGGCCGCGGTCGGGAGCGGCAGCCGCCAGGCCGCACCGGCCAGGAAGCCCGCCCGGAAGGCGTCGCGGACGCCGGTCGGGTCGGCCCGCGCGCGCTCGGACGGCGCCGGGACCAGGACGGGCGGGCGCCCGGCCCGCTCGATCCGGACACCGTCCGCACCGAGCGTGGTGATCCACGTCCCGACCCGGCCGAGTACCGCCGCCGCGTCCCGGCCCGTCCGGCGCAGCAGCAGCTCCCGCTCGTGGGCGTTGGTGAACAGGTACCGGGCGCCGTCGAGCAGAGCGGTGGTCTGCGGGCCGTCGAGCCGGGCGAGCTGCTGCGAGGGGTCGGCGGCGAACGGGATGCCCGCGACCCGGCACTCGGCGGTGCGGCGGAGCATCGCACCTGGGTCGTCCGGGCCGATCAGGACGAGCGCCGCCGGGCCGGTGCGGGCGAGCACCTCGTCCAGCCGGATGTCCGCGGCGCGCACCGTCGCCCCCGGGTAGAAGGAGGCGATCCGGTTCTCCCGGAGGTCGGTGGTGCACAGGACGCGCGCGGTGAACAGCTCGGGGACGACCAGCACGCCCGCCGTGTCGACGCCGTTGGCGCGCAGCCAGACGTCGTACGGGCCGTGGTCGGCCCCGGCCGCGCCGACCAGCACCGGGCGCAGTCCGAGCCGCCCGAGGCCGACCGCGACATTGGCCCCCGCTCCCCCGCGCCGCACCTCCAGGTCGTCGACCAGGAAGGAGAGCGAGACGTGGTCGAGCCGGCCGGCGAGGAGCTGGTCGCTGATCGAGCCGGGGAAGGTCGTCAGGTGGTCGGTGGCGATCGGGCCGCTGACGACGATCCGCCCGGCGGGGGCGGCGGAGGGCCGGGGCACGGGGGCTCCTTCCTGTCGGGACGGCCGGCCTACCAGCCGCGGCGAGGCGCCGCCGCGGCCCGCAGCCGGGCCACCAGGGCGCGGCGCAGCTCCCGGTCGTGGTCGGTCTCGACCGGCAGGTCGAGCTGGACGATGTCGACGCCGGCCGCGCGGAGCAGGCCGATCCGGTCGGCGACGGTGGCGGGCGAGCCGGTGTGGGCGGCGGCCAGGCTGCGCCGGACGTAGGCGGCGACCTGGTCGGAGCCGCGCTGTGGGTCCGCGCGGCCGCGCTCCCGGTCGCGGTCGAGCTGGACGGCCTCGGTCCAGCGGGCGGCGTCCGGGCCACCGGTGAGCCTGAGGGCGTCGCGGCGCAGCCGCCGGGAGCGGTCCCGGGCGTCCTCGTCGGTGTCGGCGAGGACGACGGTGACGTGCCGCCAGATCCGCACGGTGCGCCCGTACCGGGCGGCGGCCGCCCGGACCTCGGCGATCCGGCGGCGGGTGTCGGGCAGCGGCAGCGGGCTCACCGCGTACACCTCGGCGTACCGGGCGGCCAGTTCGACGCCCTGCGGGGAGGAGCCGCCGAACGAGATGTTCGCGGCGCGGCGCCGGCAGCAGGCCGGGCCGCGCCCCGCGCGCGGTGTAGAACTCGCCGGCGAAATCCGTCTCGTGGTCGGTGGTCAGGTGCCGGTGGAACAGGTCGAGGTACTCCCCCGCCCTGCGGTAGCGGTCCTCCTTGCCGAGCAGGTCGCCGTCCCTGGCCACGTCGGCGTCGCTGGAGCCCACGATGAGGTGGGCGGCGACCCGGCCGCCGGAGAGCCGGTCGAGGGTGGCCAGGGTGCGGGCGGCGACGGTCGGCGCGGTGGTGCCGACCCGGTGCGCGACGGCCAGCCGCAGCCGCGTGGTGGCGGCCAGCGCCCAGCCCGCCACCAGCCAGGGGTCGGGCCAGGAGCTGGACTGCACGACCAGGGCGCTGTCCAGGCCGTCCTCCTCGTTCTCCCGCGCGGTGCGCACCACGTGGTCCGGGTCGGCGGTGCGCTCGCGGAGGTCGGGCGCGTACCGCAGGGCCTGCCGCTCCTGCGGGGTGCGGCCCGGGACGGGGGCGGCGCGGACGCCGCCGCGGATCTCGAGTTCCATGGTCGGTCCCTTCGGTGCGGCGGCCGGCCCGCGGGGTGCCGGGCCCGCGGGTGTCAGTGCCCGGCGGGCCCGAGCCGGGCGAGGGTGTCCAGCACCCGGGCGCGGCTGACGAAGACCTCGGGCGGCAGCGAGACGTACAGCTGGATGGTGGTGACGCCGGGGCGGTGGTACTGCAGGATCCGCTCCCGGCACTCCTCGGGGGAGCCGCTGACGAACAGGCCGTCCACCACCTCGTCGGGGAGGGCCTTCTGGGCGCCCTCCGGGTCGCCGGCCGCCCAGCGCCGGTGGGTCTCGGCGAGCAGGTCGCCGTTGCCGAGCCACTCGTGGAACTTGCGGTAGGGCTCGCGGTTGAGGATCCAGGCGAGGAAGGGCCGGCTGGCGCGGTGGGCGTAGTCGGTGTCCTCGGTGGGGCAGACGAAGACCTTGACGACCAGTTCCTTGCCGGGCGGCTGCGGGCCGACGGCGTCCAGCACCTTCGGCAGGTCCCGCGGGAGGAGCAGGTTGGTGATGGCGCCGTCCCCCTCGGTGAAACCGAGCCGGAGCATGCCCGGGCGCAGCGCGCCGAGGATCACCTTGACCGGCTCGGCGGGCGGGTGGGGCAGCCGGTAGCCGCTGATCGAGAAGGTGTCGAAGTCGCCGGCGACGTGCTCGCCGCGCAGCGCCCGGGTGACGAAGCGCAGCACGTCGCGGGTCCGCTTGAACGGCTCGTCGAACGGGATGCCGTTGATGTCGGTGACGTGTGCGGGGACGGAGGCACCGATGCCCAGCAGCACCCGCCCGGGGGCGAGTTGGGCCAGGGTGGCGGCGGTCTGCGCGAGCACTGCGGGGCCCCGGGTGTGGACGGGCACGATGCCGGTGGCGATCCGCAGGCTCGGCGACCAGGCGGCGGTGGCGGCGAGCGGGGTGAAGGCGTCGGTGCCGCCGCCCTCGGCGCTCCACACGTCGGTGTAGCCGAGGTCGGGGAGCCGCTCGACGAGGAAGCGGTGCCGGTCGATGGTCAGGCCCGGGAGCGGGAGGGTGACGCCCCACTTGGGCGGCGCCGCGGCGCCGGGGCGGTGCGGTGGTTCGTACGGGGCGGTCATGGCGGCCGTCCTTCCGGTGGTGCGGTCGTGCGGTCGGTGTGCGCGGTTCCGGGGACGCGGCTACCGGCGGACCCACACGGTGGTGAGGTCCAGGAACCAGGACTGCGGCTGGACCAGCCCCTGGACCTTGGGCGACAGGGCGCGCGGGTTGCGGTCGTTGACCACGAACAGCCAGGGCGCGTCCTGGGTGACCAGGCCGAGCGCCTTGCGGTAGTCGGCGGTGCGCCGGGCCTGGTCGGGCGAGCCGGAGGCGGACGCCAGCAGGGCGTCGACCTGCGGGTCGGCGTAGTGGCCCGTCCAGAACGGGCTCTTGGAGCCGATGAACAGCGGCAGCAGGGCCTCGGACTGGAACAGCGTGGTGGACTGCGCGATCGCGTCGGAGCCGAGCGCGACCTGGCCCTTCGCCTCGGCGCCGATCAGCGTCGTCCAGTCGGTGGTGCGCAGTTCGACCTTGATGCCGACGGCGGCCAGGTCCCGCTGGAGGGCCTCGGCGATCGGGACGGGCAGCAGGTTGCCGGAGCCGCCGGTGGGGACGGTGACCGAGGTGGAGAAGCCGTTCGGGACGCCGGCGTCGGCGAGCAGCCGGCGGGCCTTGTCGGGGTCGTAGGAGTAGGTGTCGCCGGCCGGGTCGTAGGCGGCGGTGGCGCGGGGCGCTGCCTGGTAGGCGGGGTCGGCGGTGCCCTGCAGCAGCTTCTCGGCGATGGCCTGCCGGTTGATCGCGTAGTTGGCGGCCTGCCGGACCCGCGGGTCGTTCCAGGGCTTCTTCGCGGTGTCGAGGATCCAGTACCAGAGGTGGTCGTAGCTGTTGGTGGCGATGGTCGCCCCGTCGGCCCTGAGGGTCTGGATGTCGTCGGGGTTGGGGTACTCGATCCAGTTGACGCCGCCGGAGCGCAGCGCGGCGGTGCGGGCGGCCGCGTCGGGGAGGGACTTGACGATCAGCCGGTCCAGCTTGGGGGCGCCGCGCCAGTAGGACTTGTTGGCGGCGAGTTCGATCTGCTGGCCCTCGGTCTGCGAGACGAAGGAGAACGGGCCGGTGCCGACGGGGTGCCGGGCGAAGTCGGCGCTGCCGGTCTTCTTCACGGCGGTGGGGCTGGCGATCAGGACGTGGGCGAGGTCCTCGGGGAAGTGGCCGTTGGGGCCCTTGGTGACGAGTTCGACGTGGTCGGCGTCGGTCTTGCGGTACGAGGTGATGTCGCCGGCGTACTCCTTGGCGGCGGCGCCGAGGGCGGCGGTGTACTCGGGGCTCTTCGGGTTGAGGTAGCGGTCGAGGTTGAAGACCACGGCGTCGGCGTCGAAGGGCGTGCCGTCCTGGAAGGTCACGCCCTTGCGCAGCTGGAAGGTCCACGTCCGCGCGTCCGCCGCGACCTGCCAGGACTCGGCGAGGGCGCCGGTGACCACGGGCGGCCGGTCGGTGTCCTTGAGCAGCTCGTAGCGGGTCAGGCCCTCGTAGATCTGGAAGCTGACCAGGCGCTTGCCCTCGAAGCCGGCGCCGCCGATGACGGTGTCCGGGTTGGGCAGCTTGCCGGTGGCGCCGACGACCAGGGTGCCGCCGCGGTCGGCGCCGGCGGCGTCACCCCCGCCGGCCGCCCCGGTGGCGGAGGCGCAGCCGGTGGCCGCCAGCAGCAGGGCGGCGGCGGGCAGGGCGGCGGTTCTGGAGCGGGCGGCGCGCAGCGGGCGGTACGTCATGGTGATTCCTCGTTCGGGTTCGGTGGTGCCGGTGGGTCAGGTGAGGGTGGTGGGCCGGGGGGCGGTGCGGCCGGTGGCGGCTTCGAGCAGCGCCCGGGTGTACGGGTGGCCGGGGGCCTCCCAGAGGTCGGCGGCGGGGCCCTCCTCCAGCACCCGGCCGTGCCGCAGGACGAGCACCCGGTCGGCCAGGTGCCGGACGACGGCCAGGTCGTGGGAGATGAACAGCAGGCCGAGGCCGGTGCGCTCGCGCAGCCCGGTGAGCAGGTCGAGCAGCCGGGCCTGGGCGCTGCGGTCGAGGGCGGAGGTCGGTTCGTCGCAGACCAGCAGGTCGGGGCGGGTGGCCAGGGCGCGGGCGACGGCGACCCGCTGGAGCTGCCCGCCGGACAGTTCGCGCGGGTGGCGGCGGGCGAGCGCCGGGTCCAGGCCGACCTGGCGGAACAGCCCGGCGACCGCCCCGGCCCGCTCGGCGCGGGGCGTGCCGTGCAGCCGCAGCGCGAACGCCACCGCCTCACCGGCCCGCAGGGCCGGGTTGAGCGAGCCGCGTGGGTGCTGCGGCACGAACTGCAGCCGCCCGCGGACGGCCCGGGCGCGGGCGCCGCGCAGCCGGTACGGGTCGTGGCCGGCGAAGCGCACGGTGCCGCCGTCGGGGGCGAGCAGGCCGAGGGCGAGCCGGGCGAGGGTGGACTTGCCGGAGCCGGACTCGCCGACCAGTCCGACGGCCTCGCCCGGCCCGACGGCGAGGCTGACCCCGTCGACGGCGGGCCGGCCGCCGTACCGCTTGACCACGGTGTCGAGGCGGAGCTCGGCGGGTGCGGCCGGGGCGGTCATCGGGGCCCTCCCGGGTCGGCGGCGACCAGTGCCGCGGTGAATGCGTGGGCGGGGCTGGAGAGCACCCGGTCGGCCGGCCCGCGCTCGACGATCCGGCCCTCGCGCATCACGGCCACCTCGCCGCCGACCCGGCGGGCCGCCGCCAGGTCGTGGGTGACCAGCAGCAGGGCGATCCCGCAGTCGGCGCGCAGGGTGGCGAACAGGTCGAGGATCCGGCCGCGGACGAGTGCGTCCAGGGCGGTGGTGGGCTCGTCGGCGACCACCAGGTCGGGCCCGCAGGCCACCGCGAGGGCGATGGCGGCGCGCTGGCGCAGGCCGCCGGAGAGCTCGTGCGGGTGGGCCCGGGCGATCCGCTCGGGCTCCGACAGGCCCGCGGTGGCGAGCAGCCGCAGGACCTCGGCGTGCACCGCCCGGCGGCCCCGGGCGATCCGGTGGCGGCGCAGCACCTCGGCGAGCTGGGTGCCGATCCGGCGCAGCGGGTCGAGGGCGGCGGTCGGGTCCTGCGGGACGTAGCCGATCCGGCGGCCGCGGATCCGCGACAGGGCGCGCTCGTCGAGGGCGAGCAGGTCGGTGCCGGCCAGCCGGACGCTCCCGGTGACCCGGGCGCCCCGGCCGGGCAGTCCGAGCACGGTGCGGGCGACGGTGGTCTTGCCGCTGCCGGACTCGCCGAGCAGGACGAGCGCCCCGCCGGCGTCCAGGGTGAGGGAGACGTCCGCGACGGCCCGGACCGGGCCCGGGTGGGTGACGCCCAGGCCGGCGACCTCCAGCAGGCTCATCGGACGGCCTCCGGCAGCCGGGCGCCGGTGTCCCCGATGCGGTGGCGCAGCGCCTCGCCGAGGGTGTTGAAGACGACCGAGACGGCGAGCACGGCGAGCGCGGGCAGCACCGCCACCGCGGGGTGGGTGAGCAGGCTGGGCCGCAACTCGTCGATCATGGCGCCCCATTCGGCGGTCGGCGGGGTGACGCCGAGGCCGAGCAGGGAGAGCCCGGCGGCGTACACGATGGCCAGGCCCACCAGCGACGAGCAGTAGACCAGGACCACCGGGGCGACCACCGGGACGACCTGGCGCAGCACCAGGTCGGGCCAGCCGGCGCCGCTGACCCGGGCGGCCTCCAGGTACTCGGCGGTGCGGATCCGGCGGACCTCGGTGAACGCGACCCGGGCGACCGCCGGGGTGAGCACCACGGACAGCGCGAGCACGGTGGCGCCGAGGCCGGGCCGGAGCAGGGTGGCGACGGCGATCGCGAGCAGGACGCCGGGGAAGGCGTAGAGCACGTCGAGCGAGCGCAGCAGGGCCTGTTCGGTGACGCGTCCGCCGAGTCCGGCCGCGACGCCGACCAGCGTGCCGGCCGCGGCGGCGACCGCGACCGGGACGAGGCCGCCGGCCAGCGAGGCGCGGGCGGCCCAGACCAGCCGGCTGAGCACGTCGCCGCCCTGCCCGTCGGTGCCGAGCAGGTGGCCGGGGCTGCCGGGGTCGAGCAGCCGGTCCTGGAGCCGGCCGGCGGCCGGGTCGTACGGGCTGACCAGCGGTGCGGCCACCGCCAGCAGCACCAGCAGGACGGCGAGGGCGGCGGGGACGGCGACCGGGAGGCGGCGCAGCAGGGCCCTGGGCACGGTCAGCTCCTCACCCGGGGGTCGATCAGGGCGTGCGCGGTGTCCACCGCGAGGTTGACGCCGACGAACGCGACGGCCACCACCAGCACCCCGCCCTGGACGAGCGGGAGGTCGCGCGCGGACAGCGCGTCGTACAGCAGCCGGCCGATGCCGGGCCAGGCGAACAGGGTCTCCACGAAGACCACCCCCTCCAGCAGGTAGGCGAGTTGCAGGCCGCCGATGGTGAGCAGCGCGGGCGAGGCGTTGTGCACGCAGTGCCGCAGCACGGCGGCGCGGCCGAGGCCGCGGGCGCGCAGTGCGTCGGCGAGGTCCCCGGTGAGCAGCGGGCCGAGCGCGGCGCGGAAGACCCGCGCGGTGAGCCCGAGCGGGACGACGGCGGCGGCGAGGGCCGGCAGCACGAGGTGGCGCAGCAGGTCGGCGGCGCCACCGTCGCCGAAGGCGTCGTGGGTGCCGCCGGCCGGCAGCCAGCGCAGCCGGACGGAGACCACCGCGATCAGGACCAGGGCCACCGAGTACTGCGGTGCGGAGACCGCGAGGGTGGAGAGCGTGCCGCTGAGCCGGCCGGCCGCGCCGCGGGGGCGCAGCGCGCCGGCCGCGCCCAGCAGGACGCCGCCGGCCAGTACCAGGGCGAAGGCGGCCGCGGTGAGCAGCAGGGTCTGGCCGAGGGCGGGCAGCAGCAGCTGTCCGACCGGCCGCTGCGCGGAGATCGAGGTGCCGAGGTCGCCGGTGGCCGCGTGCCGCAGCCAGGACAGGTAGCGGATCGGCAGCGGCCGGTCCAGGCCGAGGCGGGCGGCGAGTTCGGCCCGGGCCGCGGGCGGGGCGCCGGGGCCGAGGAAGGCGGCCACCGGGTCGCCGGGGACGAGTGCGACGGTGGCGAAGACCACCGCGGTGACGCCGATCAGGGTCGGCACCGCGAGGAGGAGGCGGCGCAGCAGGAACCGGGTCATCCGAGGGCCCCCGGCGGCGGGGCGCCGGGGTGGCCGGCGGCGGGCCGGTGGACGGGGGCGGGCATGGCGGGCGGTCCTTCCGAACGGCGGGGTGCGGGTGCGGGCTTCGGTCCGGGGTGCGGGGCGGGCCTGCGACGGGGAGGGGTGCCGGCCCGGGCCGGGGCCGGCGCCCGCTGTCAGGAAGGTTGCGGGGAGCGGGAGCGGACAGCCAGTCAGGCATTCATGCTGTTATCCGTGGTCACAGGACCGCGCGGACCGGGCAGCCCGCTGCCCCGTCCGGCGGGCCGCCGTCCCGTCCTTGACCTGCTGCGAGAGCCGGTCCTAGGGTGCTCATATGGCTTATCGGCGGACCGACTTCACCCTGGTCGGGATCGGCGGCTCGTGGCACCGCAGGTGCTTCGACGAGCTGTGTCGACCGCGCGTGGCGCGCTGACCGCCGGCCTTCGCCCGCTGCCGCGTCAGCGCCCCTCCCACCGGGATCCGCCGCCCCGGACGCCTCCGGCCCCGACCGGACGCCGTTCCGCGCCCCGCTGCCGGATCCCCGCCACCGCGCCGGGCCACCGCGCCCGGCCCGCCGCCACGTCCGAGGGGACCGCACCGCGATGCCGCACCACACCGAACCGCCCTCCGCCACCGGAGGTCCCGGATGGCTGCCCTGACCCCGCTGGCAGGCCCGGGCACCGGCCGGACCTGCCGCCACCCGGTCCGTCGCCCGCAGCGCGGCGCACCGCCGGGCGGCCCGTCGCACGGCGGCTTCGGCGCGCCCGGCTCGGGCGCGCCCGGGCCGCTCGACGCACTGCACGCCGAGATCGACAACCCGCTCGACCTGATCGCCGGGCACCAGCTGCTCGCCGAGAACGCGCCGCCGCCGGGCACCGCGCCCGAACCCCCGGGCGGGTGCGCCTGCGGTCATCCGATGTGCGCCGGCGACCCGCACCGGCCGCCCGTCACCCGGATCTTCCTGGTGGAACGCCATCCGGTGGCCAGCGCCGGGCTGCGCAGCGTGCTGGCCGCCGTCCCCGGGCTGTCCGTGGTCGGCTCGGCCGGCGAGTGGCACCGGGCCGTGCCCGCCGTCCGCCGGGTGCGGCCGGACGTGGTGCTGCTGGGCCGCGGCGATTCGCTCGGCGAGGACCTGTCCGCGGTGGTGGCGCTGCGCGGGCCGGACGGGGCACCGGACGCCCGCGTGCTGCTGCTGCGCCGCGCGGAGTCCACGGCGGAGGCCAGCCGGATGCTGCTCGCCGGCGCGAGCGGCTGCTTCCCGCTGGACCTGGCCGAGGAGCGGATCGTCAGCGCCGTCCAACTCGCCGCGGCCGGCGGCTCGGTGTTCCTGCCGGCGCCTCCGGCGGCGCGCACCCACCACACGCCGCCGGCCTACCCGGCCGAGCCGCCGCCGCAGCAGGCCGGGCTGACCGGGCGGGAGCGGGAGGTACTGGCGCAGCTGGCCCGGGGCCTGAGCAACGCCGAGATCGGGCGCGAACTCGCCCTGGCGGAGGCCACCGTGAAGAAGCACCTCACCCAGGCGATGCGCAAGATCGGCCAGTCCGACCGGCTGCGCGCGGCGCTGTACGCGCAC
>NZ_JBHWBW010000061.1:0-25526 GCF_042735675.1 Kitasatospora sp. NPDC059571 | reverse complement strand
CCGCGCGGCGGCGCCTCAGAGAGCCCCCGCGGGGGTGCGCGTGGGGGCGCGCCCCTCGGCGGGGGTCGCGCGCGGCCCGGGCGCGCCGGGCGGGGGCCCGCGGGCGCCGGGGCGGCCCCCCCCGGGCAGGGTCAGGGTGTCCGGTCCGGCCGCGGGAGGGCGGCCCGGCGGCGGGCGCTCTCCCCGAGCGCCGCGAGGTCGCGGTCGCCCTCGCCGTGCGCGACGGACTCCAGCAGGGCGTCGCGGAGCACCCCGGCGAGCGGCATCGGCACCCGGCTGCCGGCCCCGGCGTCCAGGGCCAGCCCGACGTCCTTGAGGCCGAGCGCGAGCCGGAATCCGGCCGGCTCGTACCGCCGCTCGGCGATCATCGCGCCGTAGCCCGAGTAGACCGGGCCGGGGAAGACCGTGCCGGTCAGCACGTCCAGCAGGTCGGCGGCGGCCAGGCCGTTGGCCTCGCCGAGCGCGGTGGCCTCGGACAGCGCCTCCACGGCCGACATCAGCATGAAGTTGGCGCTGATCTTGGCGATGTTGGCGGCCTCCGGCCGGTCGCCGAGCCGCCAGGTGCGCCGGCCCATGGCGTCGAAGAGCGGCTGGACGAAGTCCAGCAGCGCACCGTCGCCGGCGGCCAGCACGGCGAGGTTCCCGGCCGCGGCGGCGTCCGGGCGGCCCATCACGGGCGCCGCGAGGTAGCCCACGCCGTGGCCGGCGTGCAGGTCGGCGGCGCGGCGGGCGAGCGCGGGGGAGACGGTCGCCATGTTGACGTGCACCCGGGCCTTGGCGCCGGCCAGCAGCTCCGGCGAGAGCAGGAGCGACTCGACGGCCGTGTCGTCGGCCAGCATCGAGACCACCGCCTCGGCGTCCAGGACGGCGGCGAGCGAGCCGGCCGCCTCGGCGCCGTGGCCGACCAGCGCCCGGACGGCCTCGGGCGAGCGGTTCCACACCGTCACCCGGTGTCCGGCTTCCAGTAGCTGACGGGCCATCTCGCGGCCCATGGTGCCCAGGCCGATGAATCCGACGTGCACGGCGGTCACTCCCGAGGATGAGGGCGGACGGACCGGCCCCGGTGGTGCGGCGGAGCCGGGCGGCCGCGGCGAGCCCGGGCCGTCGCGCGGACCGGACGGGATCGATCGTAGACGCCCGGGGTCACCGCTCGCGGGCGTCGAGCCATCTCAGCAGGAGCGTGCGGTCGGCGATGCCCATCGGGTGGCGCAGCGGGTCGAGTGCCCAGGAGCGGACCCGGGCGACGGTGTCGGGCTCCAGGTGGCAGTAGAGCCGCCAGACGGCCCGGGGGTGGCAGTCGGGGTCGGCGGGGTGCCCGCAGTCGTGGCAGGTGGCGAAGAAGGCGTCCACCATCCGGTGGGCGATCAGCTCGTCGGACACGGGGACTCGGGCTCCTCGGCCGGTCGGGAAACGGCAGCGGTCGCCGCCGCGGGCGCGGGAACGGCGAACGCCCCGGACTCCCAGGGTGGCGTAGGAGCCACCGCGGTATTCCGGGGCGTCGGTCCTGTGCGGCCGGGACCTTGGTCCCGGCTCCGTGCCGCGGGGCGGGGTCAGGCGGGGACCTGCTCGGTCTCCTCCGTCACCGCGCCCTCGCCCTCGTGCTGCGGCCGGGCGTGCCGGGGCAGCAGGAAGACGGCGGCGAAGACGACCACCAGCATGGCGATCTCGACGCCGAGGGTGAACTGCTCGGCGCGGACGAACGAGCCGTCCTTGATCCGCTCGAAGAAGACCGTGCCGAGGATCGCGGTGCCGAGCGCCGCACCGAGCTGCTGCACCGAGGTGAGCGTGCCGGAGGCGGAGCCGGTCTCGTGCGGCTCGACGGAGGCGAGCACGGTGTCGAAGAACGGCGCCATCACGAAGCCCATGCCGAGGCCGGTGACCGCCAGCGCCGGGGTGAGCTCCCACGGGGTGACCGTGGCGCCGTTGATCCCGAGCGTGAGGATGACGCCGCCGACGCCGAGCGCCATGACGATCAGGCCGCCGTGCATGACCTTGCGGCCGAACCGGGCGAGGGCCTGCGAGGTGATGAAGGCGACGACCATGCCGATCGAGGACGGGATGCCGGCCAGGCCCGCCTTCAGCGGCGAGTAGTGCAGGCCGATCTGGGTGTAGAGGCTGAAGGTCAGCCAGAAGCCGGTCATCGCCGAGAAGAAGACCAGGCCGAGGACCATGCCGCCGCTGAAGCCGCGCTTGCGGAACAGGCTCGGCTCGACCAGCGGGTCGCGGCCGCTCGCGGCGGTGCGCCGCTCGTACTGAGCGAAGCCGGCGAAGAGCGCGACGGAGAGCGCCATCAGGGCGAACGCCCAGGCCGGCCAGCCGTGCTCGCGGCCCTGGACGAGCGGGTAGACCATCAGCGCGGAGGCGATCGCGGCGAGCACCGCGCCGACCAGGTCGAGGCGGACGGCGCGGGAGCTCTTCCACTCGGGCAGGAAGGCCAGGCCGCCGGCGATCGCGAACAGGCCGAGCGGGATGTTGATCAGGAAGATCATGCGCCAGCCGGAGCCCCAGAGGTCGGCGTCGACCAGCCAGCCGGCCAGGATCGGGCCGCCGACCGTGGACAGGCCCATCACCGGGCCGAACATGCCGAAGGCCGCGGCCTGCTCCTTCTCGTCGAAGATGTCCTTGAGGATGCCCAGGCCCTGCGGCAGCATGACCGCGCCGAGCAGGCCCTGCACCACGCGGGCGGCGATGAGCTGGTCCGGGGCCTGGGCGAGGCCGCAGGCGATCGAGCCCAGGGTGAAGCCGACCGCGCCGACCAGGTACATCCGGCGGCGGCCGAAGATGTCGCCGAGGCGCCCGCCGGTGATCAGGCCGATGGCCATGGCGAGCGTGTAGCCCGCGCCGAGCCACTGGATGGTGCTCTCACCGCCGCCGATGTCGGCGCGGATCGAGGGGGCGGCGATGTTGGTGACCAGGGAGTCGAGGAGGTCCATGACCTCTGCGGCGAGGACCACGAACAGTGCGGCCCACCGCCATCGGTAGGGGGTGGGGGTGTCGGTCATGAGCGGGCTCTCCAGCGTGGAACGGTGTTTGCGTGACGAACACTGTTCTACGGAGCGATCCCTGTTCCGTCAAGCCGATTAGGGTGGTGATCGCGAACGGTGTTCGTTCCGGATACGATGTTCGTCGCCGGGTGTGACGCAGCGCGGGCGAGCGGACCGACGCGCCCGCCCACCCCCGACGCCTGCGGAAGGAGCTGGTCGTGGCCTCGGACCGGTACGCGGACATGCCGACCGTCCCCTGGCACAAGGCGCGCAGGACCGACCCCCGGCAGCCGCTGACCCGGGAGGGCATCGTGGAGGCCGGCGTCCGGGTGCTCGACCGCGAGGGCCTGGCCGGGGTCACCATGCGCGCCGTCGCCCAGGAGCTCGACACCGGGCCGGCCTCGCTCTACGCGCACGTGTCCAACAAGGACGAGCTGCTCGAACTCATGCTGGAGCACATCTCCGGCGAGATCCGGCTGCCGGAGCGGCCCGAGCCGGAGCGCTGGAAGGAGCAGATCGCCGAGGTCTGCCGGGAGGCCCAGCGGGTCTACACCGCGCACCGCGACATCACGGTGGTCTCGCTCGGCAGCATGCCGGTCGGCCCGAACAAGCTGCTCCCCGCCGAGTTCATGCTCGAGCTGATGATCGGTGCCGGGATCCCGGACCGGGTCGCCGCCTGGGCACTGGACGGCCTCGGCCAGCTGATCGACGCGGACGCCTACGAGGCCTCGATCTACACCGCGAAGATCAACCGCGGAGTCGACCTGGAGTCGTACTTCACCGAGGTCCGCGGATACTTCCGCCGGCTGCCGCCCGACCGCTTCCCGCGGATCAGTGCGATGGCGGAGTCCATGACCACCGGCGACGGCGACGAGCGCTTCGCGTTCAAGCTCGACGTGTTCCTGCGCGGCCTGGAGTCCTACATCGAGCGCTGAGCGCCCGGCTTGGTCCAGGTGGCGGTGCGCCGTACTCCCTGCGGACGCCCGCGGCCGCCCGCCCGGGCCGCGGCGCAGCGGCGGTGACCTGCCGCGATGGCCGCCGCCGGCGACCGCCCGTCGGGGGGGCCCGGGCCCGGTCCTAGTGAGCGCCCCCCCGCGCGGCGGCCCGCGGGGGGCCCCCCCACGGCCCCATGGTGCGGCGCCGGGCCGGGCCTCGGCACCGGCCGGCGCCGGGCGGCGCCGCGACGTGCCGTCCGATGGGATACGGCAGACAGTGGAGTACGGAGCACCATCACGGAGCCGGGGGACGGCACCCGGTGCGGCGACTCGGCATGCCGCCGGTGGAACACGAGGAGTGGCTGTGAGCGAGGAACTTGCAGGTGACTGGTACAACGAATTCGGCTCGCACCTGCAGCTGGCGGCCGATCCGGCCGGTCGGCTGACCGGTACGTTCACTCCCGGTGCCGGGCCGGGCGGCCGGCGTGACCTCGTCGGGCAGTTCGACGTGGGCACCACGGCTGCGGGGATCGCGCTCGGGTGGACGGTCGCCTGGCGCGACGAGTACGGCGGGCCCGCCTCGGTGACGAGCTGGAGCGGTCAGTGGCTGCCGGGAGAGCAACGCATCATTGCGGGCTGGCTGTTCACGACCGCGACGGACCCGGACGAGGCGTGGAAGGCCACCGTGATCGGCCAGGACACCTTCCGGCGCCGACCGCCGTCCCCTGCCGCCGAAGAGACCGGTGCGTGAGGGGCGGCGCGGCCACCCGCCTTCGGGCGGACCCCGCGCAGTGGAGCGGGCAGGACGATGGCGTTGACTCTGGCCCTGGCGGGCGACACGATGCTCGGCCGTGCCGTCGCGGAGGAACTGCGGCACTCGCCGGACGGAGGGACGCTGTTCTCCGCGGGCGTGCGGGAGGCGCTCGCGGAGGCCGACCTCGTGGTGCTCAATCTGGAGTGCTGCATCTCCGGCCGGGGCGCGCGGTGGCCGAATCCGCACAAGCTGTACTTCTTCCGTGCACCGCCGTCCGCCGCGAGAGCCCTCGCCGACCTGGGTGTGGACTGCGTGACCCTGGCCAACAACCATGCCCTGGACTACGGCGCCGATGCTCTCGCCGACACCTGCGCGCTGCTGGAGGAGGCCGGTGTCCGCACCGTCGGAGCGGGGCAGGAGGTCACGGCGGCAAGGGAGTTCACGGTGCTGGAGGCCCGAGGGGTGCGGCTGGCAGTGGTCGCCGTCACGGATCACCCGGAGGAGTACGCGGCCGGCGAGCAGCGTCCCGGCGTGGCGTGGGCCCGGCTCCGCGCGGGGGTGCCCGGCTGGCTCGGCTCCCTGGTGGCACGGGCCGCACGGCACGCCGACGCCGTGCTGGTCACCCCGCACTGGGGACCCAACATGACCTCCCGTCCGCCGCCGCACGTCCGCGCCGCGGCACCGGAACTCCTGGCCGCCGGAGCGACGCTGATCGCCGGACACTCCGCCCATGTCTTCCACGGGGCCGGCGACCGGGTGCTGTACGACATGGGCGACTTCGTCGACGACTACGCCGTCCATCCGGTGCTGCGCAACGACCTCGGACTCCTGTTCCTGGTGACCCTCGACGGGCCGGACCGTGCCCGGCTCGCGCCCGTCCGCGTGGAGGCGGTGCCCCTGCGGCTCGGCCACTGCCGCACCCGCCTGGCACACGGCGAGGAGTGGGAGTGGATCCGCGAACGGTTCACCGCCGCCTGCGCGGAACTCGGCACCGGTGTGCGCGAGCAGGCGGGACGGCTGGTGGCCGAACGGACGTGACGACCACCGGGGGCCGACCGGTGTCGGTCCCGGGACCGGCGGTCAGACGAGGGCGGAGCCCCAGGCCTTCGCGCGTTCGATCTCGCCCGCCCGCAGCGGCCCGTCGGCGTCCTCGACGATGAAGCCCTCGGGCTCGACCGTGACGTCGTAGTGGTGGTGCGAGAGCCGCTGGGCGATGCCCTCGGCGGCTCCGCCGGCGAGTCGGCCCTCCAGGCGGGTGTCGAACGCCGCGGCGTACGTGCCGGGCTCGGTGTCGGGGAGGTCGTGGAACCAGCGGCGCAGCCCCGGTCCCTCTGCCGTGTCGGCCGCCTCCTGGGCCTGCTCCTCGTGGCCCTCCTTCCGGGCTTCGGCCGAGACGGCCATCCGGCGGCTCATCCCGCTGGACATGCCGCGCATGTGCGTCGGGCCGCCGACCACCAGCAGATCGGCCGTGCGCGTCCGGTCGGCGTCGGCCTCGACGGCGGTCAGGCACTGGACCGAGGCGTCCGGGTGGGCCTCGTGGATTCCCTCGGCGATCGCCTCGGCGATCTCGTGGGTGTTGCCGTACATGCTCTCGTAGACGATCAGGGCTTGCATCGCGTCTCACTTCCCTCGGCACGCCGCCGGTGGCCGCCGGGTCGCGGGCGGAGCGGTGGGTGTTCGCGGCGGGCGACGACGCCCGCCCGCACCGCGGGCCGCCCGATCCGGTCCGGATCCGTCGGTTCCCAGTCTTCGCCCGCCGGCGTCGGCGCCGCCCGGGCCGGTCGGCCCCGGGGGACCGGCGGACGGCCCAACGGCCCGCGACGGGGGGGCAGGTGCCGGAGCTCCGGATCGGGCGGGCGCCGGCCGCCCACCCTGCGGGAACGGCCGTCACGAGCGGTATGGGCCACCGGGCCACATCGCGGCCGGGCACTGTGGTCCCGGTGGACATGGGACGGGGCCTTTGCCGTCTCTACCGTGACCGGTCATGGATAGCACCCAGACGCCGGGACTCCGCCTCGGACCGGCCACTGAACAGCCCGGCACTCCCGCGCGCTTCCTGGCCGGGCGCACCGTGCTGGTGACCGGAGCGGCCAGCGGGATCGGCCGGGCCTGCGCACTCGGATTCGCCGGAGCCGGTGCCCGGGTCTACGTCGTGGACCGTGCGGCCGAGGCGGCGAAGGCGGTGGCCGAGGAGTGCGGCGGAACCGCGCTGGTGGTCGACCTGTCCGACCCGGTCGCCGTGGACGGCCTGCCGGAGGACGCCGACATCGTGGTCAACAACGCCGGCATCCAGCACGTCGCACCGGTCCACGACTTCCCGCCGGAGCGCTTCCAGCTGATCCAGCGGGTGATGGTCGAGGCGCCGTTCAGGATCATCCGGCGCTCGCTGCCCCACATGTACGCGCAGGAATGGGGGCGGATCATCAACGTCTCCTCCGTCCACGGCCTGCGGGCCAGCCCGTTCAAGTCTGCCTACGTCGCCGCCAAGCACGCCCTGGAGGGGCTCAGCAAGGTGGTCGCCCTGGAGGGCGCGCCGTACGGCGTGACCAGCAACTGCGTCAACCCCGGCTACGTGCGAACGCCCTTGGTGGAGAACCAGATCGCCTCGCAGTCGCTCGCCCACGGCATCCCCGCCCAGGACGTCGTCGAGCAGATCATGCTGGAGCGCTCCGCGATCAAGCGGCTGATCGAGCCGGACGAGGTCGCCCAGGCCGCGCTGTGGCTCTGCTCCCCGCACAGCGGCTATGTCACCGGCACCTCGCTGCCCCTGGACGGCGGCTGGACCGCCCACTGACGGCCCCCCAGCCGTCACCCCCGATCGCCGCCGGGCGGGCGCCCACCCGCCCGGAGGTCCGCACCACCCAACCCCCAAGAGACGGTGACACCATGGCCAGCGCTCCCAGTGCTGTGAACGCGCCTGCCAGACCGGGCAAGCTCGCCCGCGTCGTCGGCGCAAGCCTCATCGGTACCACGATCGAGTGGTACGACTACTTCCTCTACGGCTCCGCTGCCGCCCTGGTCTTCGGCAAGCTCTTCTTCCCCAAGTCCGACCCGCTGACCGGCACCCTGCTGTCCTTCCTCACCTATGCGATCGGATTCGCCGCCCGCCCCATCGGCGCCCTGGTCTTCGGCCACTTCGGTGACCGCCTCGGGCGCAAGAAGCTCCTGGTCGTCAGCCTGCTGATGATGGGCAGTGCGACCGCGCTGATCGGCTGCCTGCCCACCTACGACTCGATCGGCGTCGCCGCGCCCATCCTGCTCACCGCGCTCCGCGTCGTCCAGGGCTTCGCGCTCGGCGGCGAGTGGGGCGGCGCCGTCCTGCTCGTCTCCGAGCACGGCGACCCCGAGCGCCGCGGCTTCTGGGCCTCCTGGCCGCAGGGCGGTGCGGCACTCGGCAACCTGCTCGCCGTCGGCGTGCTCACCCTGCTGGCCGACGTGCAGTCCGACAGCGCGATCCTGGCCTGGGGCTGGCGCATCCCGTTCCTGCTCTCCGCCGTACTGGTCGGCGTCGGCCTCTGGATCCGCCTGTCGGTCGAGGAGTCCCCGCTCTTCCAGCAGGCACTGGCCAACCAGGAGTCCCGCAAGGCCGAGGAGACCGCCGCCAAGGCGCCGATGCTGGCCGTGCTGCGCCACCACTGGAAGGACGTCCTGGTCGCCATGGGCGCCCGGATGGCGGAGAACATCTCGTACTACGTCATCACCACGTTCATCCTGGCCTACTGCGTCGGCCACCTGAAGGTCGAGAAGCAGACCGCCCTCAACGCCGTCCTCATCGCCTCGGCGATCCAGTTCTGCCTCATCCCGATGTTCGGCGCGCTCTCCGACCGCATCGGCCGCAAGCCCGTCTACCTCTTCGGTGCGGTGGGTGTCGGCATCTGGATCTGGCCGTTCTTCGCGATGGTGGACACCAGGAGCTTCGGGATGATCACCCTCGCGGTCACCGTCGCCCTGGTCTTCCACAGCGCGATGTACGCACCCCAGGCGGCGTTCTTCTCCGAGATGTTCGGCACCCGGATGCGCTACTCCGGAGCCTCCATCGGCGCCCAGTTCGCCTCGGTCGCCGCCGGTGCGCCGGCTCCGCTCATTGCCGTCGCCCTGCTCTCCTCGTACGGCACCTCCTCGCCCATCTCCGTCTACGTCGGCATCGCCTCGGTGATCACCGTCCTCGCGCTGCTCTTCGCCAAGGAGACCCGTGGCCGCGACCTCGCCGCCGTTGTGCCCAGCTCGGGCGGCGCCGCCCCGGCGGCCGACCGGGAGGACCTCGCCCCCACCACCGCGGGTGCCTGACCCGCAACTCCCCACAGCAGCCTGCCCGGTCAGCCGTCCCTCCGGCCCGACCGGGCAGGCCTGCATCCCCCATTCCTCCGTGCGACGATTGCAGCGACCATGCCCGACCGCACCGTCACCACCGCTCTCCGCCGCCTGCTGGAACTCCTGGCGAACGGCGCCACCACCGAGGACCTCAGCCGCTCCGCAGCGCACGCCCGCGCCGAGGGCGCACAGCCGCACGAACTCGCCGAGATCGAGGAGGCGGCCTGGCTGGCCCTGCGCGTCCACCGCACGCTGCGGCAGCACCGCCGCCGCGAGGCCGAACTCACCGCACTCTTCGACACCGCGGGAGACCTCGCCGCACTGCGCGACCTCGATGCCGTCCTGAAGTCCATCGTCCGCCGCGCGCGGCAGCTGCTGGGCACCGACACCGCCTACCTCACGCTGCCCGACGAGCAGGCCGGCGACACCTACATGCGGGTCACCGACGGCTCGGTCTCCCCGCTGTTCCAGGGACTGCGCGTGGCGCTCGGGAAGGGGCTGGGCGGCCTGGTCGCGCAGACGGCCCGCCCCTACGCCTCCCCCGACTACCGTACGGACGGGCGGTTCGACCACACCACCGTCATCGACGCGGGCGTGCTGGACGAAGGCCTGGTCGCCATCCTGGGCGTTCCCCTCCTGCTCGGCTCCAGCAGCACCGAGGGCGGCAAGGTCATCGGCGTCCTGTTCGCCGCCGACCGCACCCCGCGAAGCTTCTCGCCCGACGAGGTGGCCCTGCTGAGCTCACTCGCCGCCCATGCCGCGATCGCCATCGACACCGCCCGCGCCCTCGCCGACACCCGTGCGGCGCTGGCCGAGCTCGCCGACGCCAACGCCGTCATCCGGGAGCACGCCACCGCGATCCAGCACGCCGAGCAGGCCCACGACCGCCTCACCGACCTGGTGCTGCGCGGCGGCGCGACCGTCGACGTGGCAGCCGCCGTCGCCGAACTCCTCGGCAGCCCGATCGCCGTCCACGATGCCGCAGGACACCCGCTGGCCCGATCCGACGGCGGACCCGACCTGGAACCGGACGCCGTCGTCGCGGCCGGCGCGGGCTCGCGCGCCGCCGGTCGGGCCGTCCCGCTCGGCCGGCACTGGGCGTGCGCCGTGCTGGCCGGCTCCGAACTCCTGGGCAGCCTGGTCCTGTTCGACCACCCCGAGCTCGACGACGCGAACCGTCGGCTCTTCGAGCGCGCCAGTGTGGTCACCGCCCTCCTCCTGCTGCTGCGCCGGACGGTCGCGGAGACCGAGAACCGCGTCCGCGGTGAGCTGCTCACCGAGGTGCTCACCACCCCCGACCGCGATCCCGCGGGCCTGGTGGACCGGGGACGCCGACTCGGCACCGACCTGGACGCCCCGCACCTGGTACTCGTGGCCCACTCCGGGCTCAGTACGAGGGCCAAGCTGGGCGCCGCGGGCCTGCAGCACCTCTTCGGCCGCGCCGGCGTCAGCGCCGAGCACGGCGACGCCGTGGTCGTCCTGCTCCCCGACGACGGCACGGCCCCGGGCGAGGCGGCCCGCGTTGCCGCCGACCAGCTGGCCCACCTCACGGGTGCGCCGGTCACGGTGGCCGCCGCCGGGCCCGCCGCAGGACCGGCCGGCCTGGCAGCCGCGCACGAGGAGGCCCTGCGCTGCCTGCGGGCCATGCGCGTCCTGGGGCGTGCGGGTGAGGGCGCGTCGGCCGCGGACCTCGGCTTCCTCGGCGTCCTGCTCGGCGACGGCCACGACGTGGAGGGCTTCGTCCGGGCCACGCTGGGCCCGCTGCTGGACTACGACGCCCGCCGGGGGACCGACCTGGTGGGCACCCTGGGCACCTACTTCGCCTGCGGCAGGAACCTGACCCGGGCCAAGGACGAACTGCACCTCCACGTCAACACCGTGGTCCAGCGCCTCGACCGGATCGAGTCCCTCATCGGCAGCGGATGGAACGGACCGGACCGGGCGCTGGAGCTCCAGCTGGCGCTGCGTCTGCATCTCCTGGCACGGCAGCCGTGAGCACGGACGGCGGCTCACCGTCCAGGTGGGACCGGCCGCTCCGTGGCCGCCACGATGCGGCCGGCGACGGCCTGCGCCCCGGCATCGGCGACGAGGATCGTGTAGTGGTTGGTCCCCGTCACCCGGATCGGGACGACGCCGGCGACGCCAGCCGACCTGAGCCGCTCCTCGTCGTACAGGCCCTGCGGTTCGTCCATCAACCCTCGTTCGGCCCAGAGCAGTTCGGCCGGGCAGTCGAGTCGCCGGACGGCGCCCAGCACCTCGGGGTCGAACAGCTGGACACCATCGGTGCGAACCGCGTCGATCCGGCAGGACGAGCGGAGCGCCGGCTCCTCGCCCTCCAGGTCGCGCTGGATGTACGCGTCGACCCACGGGGACCAGACCGCCGTGAACGCCGGATGCGCCTGCCAGAACGAGCGGTAGGCCTCGCGGTCCGGAAAGGTCATCGACAGCCGGCGCATGGCGGGACCGATCACGGCGGTGATCAGCTCGTCCCCGGCCAGGCCCGCCGGCGCCGGGAACCCGATGCCGCCGTCCACCAGGACGAGGGAGGCCACCCGGGCCGGGTGGCGCGCCGCGGCGAGCGCCGCGACGAACGCACCCATGGAGTGGCCCGTCACGACGGCACGCTCCGGTCCGAGGGCGTCGAGCAGGGCGACCACGTCGTCCGCATGGGCCCCGATCCCGTACGGGCCCTCGATCCCGTTGCTGCCGGCCCGGCCGCGGAGGTCGGGGGCGACCAGGGTGACCCGCCCCCGGAGGTGGTGGGCGACCCGGGCCCAGGACAGCGCGTTGGCGGTGATGCCGTGCAGGGCCACGACCGTCGGCGCACCGGGGTGCTCCGCGGGCCAGCGGAGGGCGGTGAGCTCCCCGCCGGCGACCGGCACCCGGAGGGTCTCGTACGCGGTCCCGGTGTCGGAGGGCCGGCTGTCGGTCGTGTTCGTCGGGCTCATGCGGTGGAGTCCTTCGCTGGTGTCTGCGGTCGGGCGGCGCCGGCCGTGGCGGACTTCGTCCGGGCCGTCCTGATCCGGTCGGGCAGCCGGGCCACGCCGCCGGGCAGCAGGTAGACGACCGCGACGAACAGGGCGCCGAGCAGGAACAGGGGTTGGGAGAGGGGCACCCGCAGGACCGCGGGCAGGTCCGCGACCGCGCCGGAGCCGGCGACGTCGCCCAGGCGGTGGCTCGCCCAGGTGTAGAGGACACCGCCGATCAGCGGCCCCCAACGGCTGCCCGACCCGCCGAGGACCACCATGACCAGGAGGGAGAGGGTGAAGTCCGAGGTGGTGGTCTGCGGGGTCGCGCCCCCGGTCAGCAGGAGGTAGACGATCCCGCCGAGGGCGGCGAGGGTGCCGGCGAGGACGAACGCGGTGAGCTTGAAGCCGTAGGGCCGCAGGCCGAGCACCTCCACGCGCCGCTCGTTCTCCCGGATGCCCTCCCAGACCCGGCCGGTCGGCGAGCGGACCGCCCAGTGCACCACGCCGAGCGTCAGCACGAGATAGGCCAGGGCGATCCAGTAGAGGTTCGCGGTGTTGCCGATGCCCACCAGCGAGGCGGGCAGCCGCGCGGCCGGAGCGGCCAGCCCCTCCTCACCGCCCGTCATCCGGCCGGGGTTGCGCTCGACCAGGATCGATCCGGCCTGGGCGAAGGCCAGCGTCACCATGGAGAAGCCGATCCCGGTCACCCGCAGGCTGACCGAGCCCAGCACGGCGGCCAGCAGTGCGCCGCACAGCAGGCCGAGCACCGCAGCGGCGGGGAACGGCAGGCCGAGACGGAGCATCAGCAGGTCGGTGGCGTAGGTACCGGTGGCGAAGTACAGGGCATGGCCGAAGGAGAGCAGTCCGGTGCGGCCGAGCAGCAGGTCGTAGCCGGTGGCGAGGGCGCCGAACACCAGGCAGAGGGCGATCAGCTGGAGGCTGCCCGGGCTGCCGATCGGGCCGTCCAGCAGGCCCGGGAGCGGCAGTGCGCTGTACGGCGCCACCAGCAGGACCAGCAGCAGCGCCGCCGGCCACCAGCGGGTGACCCGGCGCGGCCGCGGGCCCGGAGGGGCCGCCGTGCGGTCGGTGAGCGGTGCGGTGGTGGTGGTCACGCGAGCCTCCCGGTGAGCCCACGCGGCCTGACGAGCAGCAGGGCGGCCAGCAGGACGACGACCGAGAGGTCGCCGAGCCCGGCGGCGGTGTAGTAGTTGGCGAACTGCTGGACCAGCCCGACGGCCACCGCGGCGACGGCGGCCCCGGTGACGGAGCCCATCCCGCCGGTCACCACCACGACGAACGCGAAGATCAGCAGTGAGGTGCCCTGGGTCGGGTCGACCGAGCCGAAGTAGAGTCCGCCGAGGGCTCCGGCGAGGGCGGCGGCCGCACCTCCGATCGCGAAGACCAGGGTGAACGCCTTGCGCACGTCGATCCCGAGCGCGGTGACCATGGCCCGGTCCTCGACGCCGGCCCGGACCACCAGTCCGTGGCGGGTGCGCCCGAAGAACAGCTTGAGCGCGGCCAGCACGAGGACGGCCGCGGCGATGAGCACCAGCCGGTTGACGGGGATGCGGGCGCCGAGCAGCGGGAAGGTCCCGCCCAGGGCCTCGGGCCCGGGGAAGGGGTGGGCGTCCGTCCCCCAGACGGCGGACAGCAGGGCCGGAACGGCCAGACTGACGCCGACCGTGGCGAGGATCTGCTCCCGCGGCCGGTCGTAGAGCGGCCGGATCAGGGCCAGTTCGAGCAGCACGGCGGCGACCGTGCCCACCGCCGTGCCGAATCCGACGGCGAGGGCGAACCCGGCGCCGCCGTAGCCCGCCCCCGGCAGATTGCCGGAGGCGGCCCACCAGGTGGCGTAGGCGCCGATGGAGAGCAGGGCACCGTGGGCGAAGTTGAGGACGTCCATCAGGCCGAAGATCAGGGAGAGACCCGCGGCGACCAGGAAGTAGAGGGCGCCGAGTCCCAGGCCGGTGGCGGTGAGCAGGGCGACGGTGGCCATCAGGATTCTCCTTCCCGCCCGGCCGCGGCAGCGGTGGACGGCGAGGTCGACGTTGTCTCGGTCGCGGCTTCGTGCCGTCCGACGCCGAGCAGCCTGCGAGCGGCCTCGCCGTCGCGGAGCAGGTCCCGGGCCGGGCCGCGGTGGGCCGTGCGGCCGTCGGCGATGACCACGCAGTGCGAGGCGAGGCGGCGCACCACGGCGAGGTTCTGCTCGACCAGCAGCACCGGCACGGCCTCGGCCGCGCGCTGCAGGGCCTGGGCGACCTCCGCCACGACCTTCGGCGAGAGGCCCTTGGTCGGCTCGTCCGCGATGATCAGCCGGTTGCCGTTGAGCAGGGTGCGCGCGACGGCGACCATCTGCTGCTGGCCGCCGGAGAGCGTTCCCGCGGGCTGCTGGGCGCGTCGCTCGAGCTCGGGGAAGAGCTCGTGCACCAGTTCGTAGGCCGGTTGCGGCGTCCGCTCGGCGAGCCGGAGGTTCTCGGCGACCGTGAGGCCGGCGAAGATGCCGCGGTCCTCGGGTGCGTAGCCGATGCCCCGCCGGACGAGCCGGTGCGTGTCCAGGTGCACGGTCTCCTCGTCCCCGAGCAGCACGCTGCCGGTGCGCGGAAGCAGCCCGAGGATGCCGCGCACGGTGGTGGTCTTGCCCGCCCCGTTGCGGCCGAGGAGGGCGGTGACCCCGGTCGCGGGGACGTCCAGGTCGACGCCGTGGACGATGTGCCGCCCGGCGATCACCACGCGCAGGTCGCGTACGGTCAGCAGGTTCACAGTGCCTCCCCGAGGTAGGCCTGCTGGACGGTCGGGTCCGCCATCACGGCGTCGGGTGTGTCCAGGGCGAGCAGCGTGCCGTGGTGCATCACCGCGACCCGGTCCGCCAGACCGAGCAGCACGTCCATGTGGTGCTCGACCATGAGGATGGTGCGTCCCTCGTCGCGGTGGAGGGAACGGATCAGCTCGGTGAGCGCCGGGACCTCCTCGGCGCTGACCCCGGCCATCGGCTCGTCCAGCAGCATCACGCGCGGCTCGCCGACCAGCAGCACGGCGAGTTCGAGCTTGCGCTTCTCGCCGTGCGACAGCGAGGACGCCGCCGCGTCCGCCCGCCCGGCCAGCCCGGTGCGTTCCAGGGCGTGTGCGACCTGCTCCGGGTAGCCACGGGCCCGGCGCCAGATCCGGTACGAGCCGCCGAGCGCGGCCTGGGCGGCGAGGCGGACGTGGTCGGCGACGGTCATCCCCGGCCAGAGGCTGGAGGTCTGGAACGTGCGTCCCAGGCCGGACCGGGCGCGGGCGTGCGGCGGCCGGCCCGTGATGTCGCGCCCGTCGAGCTCGATACGGCCGGAGGTGGCCGGATTGAGTCCGCTGATCTGGTTGAACAGCGACGTCTTCCCGGCCCCGTTGGGGCCGATGAAGGCGAGGAACTCACCCTCCAGGACGTCCAGGGTGACGTCCGCGAGGATGGTTGCACCGCCGACCGCCCAGCCCAGACCGGTGAGCCGGAGGACCGGGGCGGTCGAGACCGCCCCGGCGTCCCCCTCCCCGGCACCGCGAGGTGCTGTCGTGGGAGTCATCCGGTCAGCCCGCCATGGTCTTCACCGGAGGGGCGACCGCCGTCGAGGGCTCGGTGGCGACCAGCGCCGGCGCGGTGCCGTTCAGCTTGGCCTGGAACATCGGCTGCAGCAGGGCGTGGTCGGCGGCGCGGACCTGCTCCTGGCCCTTGACGCCGTCGAAGCTCCAGCCCTCCAGGGCCCTGACCATGGCGTCGGTGTCGGTGGCGCTGCCGGACTCGATGGCGTGCACGACCAGCTGGGCGGCCGTGAAGCCGTCGGGGCTGAACAGGTCGGGCTTGCCGCCGGCCTGCACGATGCCGTCGGTCATCGCCTTCTCGACGGCGTTGTTGCCGCCGGCGCCGGGGAAGTAGTGGGCGAGGAAGGAGATCTTGCCGCCGGCCGCCCCGAAGACCTGGTTGGCGGCCGTGCCGCCCATGCCGGTGACGACCTTGCCGGAGTCCAGCACGCCCTGCTGGTCGAGCGCGGTCCACAGCGCGGACGCGGTCGCCCCGGCCCAGGCGACGAACACCAGGTCGGGGCCGCCGGACTTGACCTGCTGGGCGAACGGGGTGAGATCCGTGGCGCTGGGCGGGGCCAGCACCGAGCTCACGGTGGCGCCCCCGCCGCCGAGTACGGCCTTCACCGCCGCGAC
The DNA here is from genome assembly GCF_042735675.1 of Kitasatospora sp. NPDC059571. Classification (NCBI taxonomy): domain Bacteria; kingdom Bacillati; phylum Actinomycetota; class Actinomycetes; order Kitasatosporales; family Streptomycetaceae; genus Kitasatospora; species Kitasatospora sp. NPDC059571. The sequence continues at coordinate 9,385 of NZ_JBHWBW010000061.1, read as the reverse complement.
GTTGGCCTGGCCGAAGGCGGTGTCCTGGGCGACCACCGTGATCTTCTTGCCCTTGACGTCGCCCAGGATGGTGCCGGCGGTGAGGATGTCCTGGTACGACTGGCGGCCCGACCGGAAGGTGTACCGGTTGATCCCGGTGAGCGCGTCGGTCGCCGCGGCCCCGCTGATGTAGAGGGTCTTGTTCTGCGCGGCGAGCGGCGCCATCTGGAGGGCGACGCCGGAGTCGGTGGTGCCGGCGAGGATCGCGGTGCCCTTGCCGATCAGGTCCTTGGCCGCGGCGACGGCCTTCGCCGGATCGCCCGCGTCGTCCTGCTCGGTGACCTCGATCGGGTGGCCCGCCGCCTTGCCGGTGCCGTGGGTGGCGTAGGCGAGACCCGCCTTGAAGCCCTGCTCGAACTGGGCGCCGTACGGTGCCAGCAGGCCGGTGCGGGAGTAGATCAGCCCCACCTTGACCGGCGCCCCCGCCGCGGCGGACCCGGACGGGGCGGAGCCCGCGGTACCCGCCGCCGCGCAGCCGCCCAGCAGGGCGGTCGCCGCGACGACCGAGAGTGCGGACAGGTAGGTCGATCTGATGGGACCTCTGCTGGTGGGGCGCATGGTGACCGGCTCCGGTTCGTGAGGTGCTGGGGGTGGGCTCTCTGGTTGCCAGAACGTAGGAGCAGCGGGACCCGCCCGGTATGTGGGTGCGACCCCTATCTCGTGCCCTTCCCGTGGCGCGGACCGACATGGACAGCCCCGGTGCCCGCTCGGGAGGGTGAGAAGGCCCAGCTCTCCGGCATCGGACGCGGGCACCGATCGATCCGACACGGAAGGCAACGGAATGGACAAGGTGGTGGAGTCGGCCGCGCAGGCGGTCGCGGACGTCCCGCACGGCGCAACACTGGCGGTCGGCGGCTTCGGTCTGTGCGGCATCCCGTCGACCCTGATCGCCGCACTGGCCGAGGCCGGCACCTCGGACCTGGCAGTGGTGTCCAACAACTGCGGCGTGGACGACTGGGGCCTGGGCCTGCTGCTCAGGGCCGGCCGGATCACCCGGATGACCTCCTCGTACGTCGGTGAGAACAAGGAGTTCGCCCGCCAGTACCTCACCGGTGAGCTGGAGGTCGAACTCACCCCGCAGGGCACGCTGGCCGAGCGACTGCGCGCCGGGGGCGCCGGCATCCCGGCGTTCTTCACCCCCGCCGGGGTCGGGACCCTGGTCGAGGAGGGCGGCCTGCCCTGGCGGTACGCCCCGGACGGCAGTGTCGCGGTCGGATCCCCGGCCAAGGAGGTGCGCGAGTTCGGCGGGCGCCGCTTCCTCCTCGAGGAGGCGATCACCGCCGACTTCGCCCTGGTCAGGGCCGAGGTCGCGGACCGCCACGGCAACCTGGTCTTCCACTCCGCCGCCCGCAACTTCAACCCGCTGTGCGCGATGGCGGGCCGGGTCACCCTGGTCGAGGCCGAACGGATCGTCGAGCCCGGGGAGATCCCGCCCGACGCCGTCCACCTGCCCGGTGTCTACGTCGACCGGATCGTCGCCGCCGACCGCACCGACAAGCGGGTCGAGCGCCGTACCGTCCGCCCCGCCGCCTCCCTGGAGAACTGACGATGGCCCTGACCCGTGACCAGCTCGCTGCCCGCGCCGCCCGGGAACTGCGCGACGGACAGTACGTCAATCTCGGCATCGGGCTGCCGACCCTGATCCCCAACCATCTCCCGGAGGGCATCCACGTCGTGCTCCACTCGGAGAACGGCATCCTCGGCGTCGGCCCGTACCCGTACGACGGGGACGAGCACCCCGATCTGATCAACGCGGGCAAGGAGACGGTCACCGTCCAGGCGGGCGCCAGCTACTTCGACTCCGCCTTCTCGTTCGGCATGATCCGCGCGGGGCGGATCGACGTCTCCGTGCTCGGGGCCATGCAGGTCTCGGTCGCGGGCGACCTCGCGAACTGGACCATTCCCGGCAAGATGGTCAAGGGCATGGGCGGCGCCATGGATCTCGTCCACGGTGCCCGGCGCCTGATCGTCGTCATGGAGCACACGGCCAAGGACGGCACACCGAAGATCGTCCGGGAGTGCAGCCTGCCGGCCACCGGACGCGGCGTCGTCGACCGCATCATCACCGACCTCGCCGTCATCGACGTCACTCCGGACGGCCTGCGGCTCGTCGAGGTCGCCCCCGGCACCGGCGTGGACGAGGTGGTCGCCGCCACCGACGCCCCGCTGCTGCTCCCGGAGGCCGTCGGCGTGTGAGTCGGCCCGTCCGGTGCCGGTACGGCGCCGGAGGTGCGGGCGCAGCGAAGGGCGGTGGGGCGGGGCACGGTGGGACGCCCCGCCCCGCCGCCGTTCGTCGTGCGACGGAGTCAGGGCCGGCCGGCGGGCGCCGACCGGCGCGACGGCCGGTGCCGCGTCGGCCCGGCCGGGATGCGCGCCAGATCGCGGTGCCGGGTCTCCCGGGCGAACAGCACCGTGACCACGGTGACGGCACAACAGACGGTCACGTAGAGCGAGATCGGTGCGGAGGCGCGGTAGCGGCCCAGCAGCGCCACGGCGATCAGCGGTGCCGGTGCGCCGGCCACCAGGGACGCGAACTGGGTGCCGACCGATGCACCGGTGTAGCGCACGCGGGTGGCGAACAGCTCGGACACGTAGGCGGCCTGCGGTGCGTACATCGCACTGTGGAAGGCCAGGCCGACCGTGGTGGCGGCCACGATCAGCGGGAAGCTGCGGGTGTCGACCAGGGCGAAGAAGGCCCACGCCCACACGGCCGTGCCGAGCGCGCCGAAGAGGAAGACCGGCCGCCGGCCCACGCGGTCGGACAGTGCCCCGAAGAGCGGAGTGAGGGCGAACTCGACGACGGCGGCGATGAGGACGGCGTCGAGCACCGTCCGCTGAGCCAGGCCGAGGACCGTGACGCCGTACGTGATCACGAAGGTGCCGACGACGTAGAACGAGACGTTCTCCGCGATGCGGATCCCGGCGGCGGCCAGCAGCTCGCGGCGGTGGAACCGCAGGACGCCCAGCACCGGATGGGGCTCCCGCAGCCCGGTGGCGGCCTCCCTGGCACGGGCGTCCTGGAGCGCCTGCCGGAAGAACGGGGACTCCGCGGCCAGGATGCGCATCCACACCCCCACCGAGAGCAGGACGGACGAGGCCAGGAAGGGCAGGCGCCAGGCGAAGTCCTGCACCACCGCCGGCCCCCATGCGTCGTTCATCGCCGTCATGGAGCCCGCGGCGAGCACGAATCCCAGGGCTGCGCCGCCCTGGGGCCAGGAGGAGAGGAATCCCCGGCGCCCGGGTGCGGCGCGTTCGGAGATCATCAGGACCGCCCCGGCCCATTCGCCGCCGAGCGCGAAGCCCTGCAGGAGGCGAAGCACGGTGAGCAGCACCGGGGCGGCGACGCCGACCGTGGTGTAGGTGGGCAGGCAGCCGATCAGCGTGGTCGCCCCGCCCATCGACATGAGACTGACGACCAGCAGCTTCTTGCGGCCGTACAGGTCGCCGAAGTGGCCGAAGACGACCGCGCCGAGCGGACGGGCGACGAACCCGACGGCGTAGGTCAGCAGCGAGAGCAGCACGCCCGTCAGGCGGTCCGAGGCGGGGAAGAACAGCGGCCCCAGCACGGTCGTGGAGGCGATCGTGTAGACGAAGAAGTCGTACCACTCGATGGTGGTGCCGAGGAGGCTGGTGCCGACGATGCCGGGGAGGCGCTCCGGCGCATGGGCGGGTGTCCACGGTCTGGACATACGGGGGCCACCGTCTCGGGTGAGAGCGGGCCGAGGGCCCGCGGGGATGGAGGTGCTGGACTGCGGTCGTGCGGGCGATGCCGGCGGCGGCGCCGCGGACGGGACCACGGCGGCCCGGACGGCCCGCGCGTCGGCACAGGCTAGGGACGGGGAGCGCCGCCGCCCAATGGGTCGGCCGCACACAGCGGTTGTGCGCCGCCCGGCAAGGGTCACCACTCGGCGTGCCCGGGGCCGGGGCCCCCGCCCCCGGGGCCCCCCCCGCCTGCACGCTGGGGCTGGGCCTGGGGCTGACCGCCTTCCGGGCGCTCTACCTGGACCGGCTGCCGGCGGGCGTCGACCAGGCCGCGGCCGCCGCCGTGTACGACACCCTGGTGCGCTCGCTGCGGCAGGCCGTCCGGGTGGTGGTCGCGCTCGGGGTGCTCGTCGCGCTCGGCGGCTGGCTGACCGGGCCGGGCCGCTGGGCCTCGGCCGTCCGCGGCTTCTGGCGCGAGGGTCTCGGCGGCGTCCGCGGGTACGCCGGCCGGCTGGGGCTGCGGCTCGGCCCGGTCGGCCGCTTCGTCCACCGCTCCAAGGCCGCGCTCTGCTGGACGGCGGTGGCCGGGGCGGTGCTGGCCCTGCTGCTCTGGAGCCGTCCCACCGCGCTGGTGGTGGTCGGCCTCGCGCTGGCCCTGCTGGCCGTGCTGGCCGGCCTCGAACTGCTGGACGACCGCCCGCTCGACGACCGTGCCCCGGCCGCGCCCCCGTGGGGCGGTGCCACGTGAGCGGGTTCCCGGCGCCGCCCGCCCCGCCGCGGCCGCACGAGCCGTGGGTGCTCGGCGTGCTGGCCGGCGGCCCGCTGCTGATGCTGGTGCTCTGGGTGGTGGTGCCGCTCGGGGCGTTCGGGCCGCACCACCCGGTGCTCAGCTGGACGGCGTTCGCCGTCGCCCTGCTGCTGCTCGCCGCCGCGCTGATCCGGCAGGTCCTGACGGAGCTGGCCGGCCGGCCCGGACGGCCGGCCCTGGTCATCGTGCTGCTGAGCGCGGCGTCGGTGGTGGTGTTCGCCACCGCGTACCAGGCCCTGGCCCGGGGCGGCCAGTTCAACGGCCTGCAGACCAAGATCGATGCGCTCTACTTCACCGTGACCACGCTGTCGACCGTCGGCTACGGCGATGTCTCCCCCGCCGGGCAGGAGGCCCGCGTGGTGGTGATGCTGCAGATCTTCTACAACCTGGTCTTCCTCACCGCGGGCGCCGCCGCGGTCACCAGGCGGCTGCACAGCCGCGCCGTGGCCCGGCCGGACCCGGCCGACCCGGGCCGGTGAGGTCAGCCGTTGTCGTCCTGCTGCTTGGACTGGCGGTCCATCGTGCCGATCAGCGAGGAGAGCCGGGACTGCCAGTCCTGCGAGGTGCCGCCGTCGATGTCGTGGCGCTTGGCGAGGTCGCGGACGACCTTCTGGGCGCTGCGCAGCCGGGAGGCCGCGTCGCCCGGCCGCTGGCCGGCCGCCGCGCGCCCGGCGTCGTCGAGCAGGGCGAGCAGCACGGCCTTGCGCTCGCGGTCCTTCGGCATGTCGGTCGACGCGACGTCCTGGCGCAGCTGGGCGAGCTGGAGGACCGGGCCGGGCTTGCCGGTCGGGGACGGGCTGGGGTCGTCGGTGCTCGCCGAGGGGCTCGGGAGGGCCGGTGCCGAGGAGGTCGGGGCCGGCGGCGCGGTGGTGGTGGTGGCCGCCGCGGCCGTGCCGTGGCCGTTCGGGCCGCCGAAGGCGAACACGGCCGCCGCCGCGACACCCGCGACGACCACCGCGCCGGCGCCGGCGAGCAGCCACGGGCTGCGCCCGGCCGGGCGCTCCGGCTCCTCGTCCTCCCACGGCCGCTCGATCGGCGGGAGGGTGGGCGGCAGCACCGAGGTCCGGTGCTGCTCCGCGTAGGGCTGCCCGCCGAAGGACGGCCCGGACGCGAATCCGGCCGTCGCCGCGACCGGCGGCAGGACCTGGGTGGCCGAGCCGAGGAGCTCGGCGGTGCGGTCGGCGGTGGCCGCCACCGGGACGGCCGCGAGCAGTTCGGCGCGGGCGGCGGCCGCGGTGGCCGGACGGTCGGCCGGCTGCTTGGCCAGCAGCCGCATCACCGCGACGTCCAGTGCCGGCGGGATGCCGGCGCGGCGGACCGAGACCGGCGCCGGCTGCTCGGTGACGTGCTTGAAGGCGATCGCCACCGGCGTCTCGGCGGCGAACGGCGGCTCGCCGGTGAGCATCTCGGCCAGCACGCAGCCAACCGCGTACAGGTCGGAGCGGCCGTCCAGCGCGGCGGCGGTGGCCTGCTCGGGCGAGAGGTAGGCGGCGGTGCCGAGCACCGTCGCGGTCTGGGTGAGCTGCTGGGCGCCCGAGGAGCCGGCGCGGGCGATGCCGAAGTCGACGACCTTCACGCCGCCGTCGTCGGTGATCATGATGTTGCCGGGCTTGACGTCGCGGTGCACCAGGCCGGCCGCGTGCGCGACCTCCAGTGCCTCGCAGACGGCGGCGGCGATGCCGACCGCGCGGTCCACCGGGAGCGCGCCCTGCTCCGCCAGCACCCGGCCGAGGGTGCGGCCCTGGACCAGTTCCATGACGATGTACGGGGACTGCTCGTCCACACCGGAGTCGAAGACCATGACGATCCGGGGGTGCACCAGCATGGCGGCGTGCTGGGCCTCGCGGCCGAACCGCTCGGCGAAGCGCGGGTCGTCGGCGAGGCCGCCGTTCAGCACCTTCACCGCGACCTGGCGGCCGAGCTGCCGGTCCACGCCGCGGTAGACCGTCGCCATGCCGCCGGTGCCGAGTATCTCCACCAGCTCGTAGCGCCCGTTCAGCGCTCTTCCGATCACCGGGAACCGCTCCCCTCAGGTCCGTCGGCCGGGGCTCCGGTCCGCCTCGTGCTCTGTGCACCATAGCGGCACGGCGCCGGGCCCCAGGTCAGTGCGATGCGGGCGGCGGCACGCGGAGGGTGCCGTAGCGCTGCATCCGCTGCCAGCGCAGCCGCGAACCGGCCAGGGCGGTGAAGACCGACTGGACCACCACCAGGTACATCAGCTGCCGGTGCACGAACTGCTGGAGCGGCAGGCTCCACAGCGGGCCGAGCCGCTCGCCGTCCAGGCGGAACGCGTAGGCGGCCAGTGCCGTCTGCATCGCCATGAACCCGGCCCACAGCGCGGTGATCCGGACGGGGTCGAGGAAGACCAGGCCGTAGAGGGCGTACACGTCCACGACCGGGCCGAGCAGCGGCAGCAGCACCTGGAACACCAGCAGGTAGAGCAGTCCGCGCCGGCCGAGCTTGCCGGCCTGGCCGCGCTGGCGCAGCGCGCCGCGGTGCTTCCACATCGCCTGCAGGGTGCCGTAGCACCAGCGGTAGCGCTGGCGCCACAGGGCGCCGAGCGTGGCCGGGGCCTCCGTCCAGGCCTTGGCGCGCTCCTCGTAGACCACCCGCCAGCCGGCCCGGCACAGGGCCATGGTGAGGTCGGTGTCCTCCGCGAGGGTGGCCTCGCCGACGCCGCCGATGCGCAGCAGGGCGGAGCGGCGGAACGCGCCGACGGCGCCGGGCACGGTGGGCATGCACTCGGCCAGGTCGAACAGCCGCCGGTCGAGGTTGAAGCCGACCACGTACTCGATGTGCTGCCAGCGGCCCAGCAGGCCGCCGCGGTTGGCGACCTTGGCGTTGCCGGAGACCGCGCCGACCCGCCGGTCGGCGAACGGCTGCACCAGCATCCGCACCGCGTCCGGCTCGAAGACGGTGTCGCCGTCGACCATCACCACCAGCTCGGCGCGGGCGTGCCGCAGCCCGAGGTTGAGTGCGGCCGGCTTGCCGGAGTTCGGCTGCCGGAGGACCCGGACGTAGGGCAGGTTCAGCGATTCGACGAGGTCGGCGGTGCCGTCGGTGGAGCCGTCGTCGACCACGATGACCTCGACCGGGTGGTCGGAGGCCAGCAGCGACCGGACGGCCGCCTCGATCCCGGCGCTCTCGTTGTACGCGGGCACGATGACCGAGACCGGGTCCGTCACCGCCGGTCCCCACCCGCGGGACCGCAGGCGCTTGTGCCGCCGGGCGGCGGCGACCAGGGCCAGCGCGCGCAGGACGCCGAGCGCGCCCGCCGCCCAGAGCAGGGCGTCGAGGGTGGACAGCGCCGTGTCACCGGTCTCCAGGGCGGCGACCAGCGCCCGGCCCTGCCAGTGGTCGGCGGTGGTGGCGGGGTGCACCGGGTCGGCCGCGCCGACGGCGTGCGCGACGGTGTCGAACTTCCAGCCGGCGGCCTTCAGCCGGGGCAGCAGCACCTCCAGGGCGGCCACGGTCTGGCTGCGGTCGCCGCCGGCGTCGTGCATCAGCAGGATCTGGCCGTCCCGCCCCTTCGGGGTGGCGCCGGCCACGATCCGGTCCACGCCCGGGCGCCGCCAGTCCTCGCTGTCCAGCGTGGTGAGGACGGTGAGGTAGCCCTCCCGGCCGGCCTGCTGCACCGCGTCCCACGTCCCGTCGGTGAGCGCGTCGTTCTCGGAGGAGTACGGCGGGCGGAGCAGTGCGCTGGTCCGCCCGGTCGCCCCGGCGAGGGCGAGCTGTGCCTCGCGCAGCTCCAGGCTGCGCCGCCAGGGGGCGATGGCGGCGAGGTCGGCGTGGGTGAAGGTGTGGATGCCGATCTGGTGGCCGTCGGCGATGATCCGGCGGGCCAGCTCGGGGTGGTCGGCGACCTGCGTGCCGACCACGAAGAAGGTGGCGGGGACGCCGTTGCGGTGCAGCACGTCGAGGATCTGCGGGGTCCAGCGCGGGTCCGGTCCGTCGTCGAAGGTCAGGGCGATGGTGCCGGCCGCCGGGCGGGCGGTGCGCGGCCGGTCGCCCGACGCGTCGACGACCGGGCCGCCGGAGAGGACGTCCGCGGGCACGGCACTGCTGCCGTCGGTGGGCCGGGCGGCGCCGTCGGCGGCCGTCCCGTACATGTGCCGGGTGTAGCCCTGCAGCAGCAGGGCCGCGGCCAGGGTCAGCACCAGGGCGGTGAGCAGCAGCCAGTGGGTGCGCAGCGGGGTCCTGGGGGCGGCGCGGCGGCTGCCCCGGCGGGAGCGCGGGCGGGTCGTGGTGGTCACGGTGGCGGGCTCACGGTTTCTTGGACGTGCCGTGGCCGGGCGGCGCCGTCGGCCGGCCGTGCCCGGAGGTCGGGGAGGCGGTGGGCGGGGTGGTGGCGGACGGTGCCGGGGCGGGGCCAGCGCTCGTGGCGGCGCCGACCGGGGCGGTCCGCGCGGCGGTCGCGTGAACGGCGGTCGGTGCTGCGGCTGCCGTTCCGCGCCCGGCGGGAGCGGTGGTCGCGCCGCTGCCGGCGGCGGCGTCCGCGGTGCCGGCCGGGGCGGGGCTCGCGCTGCGGGCCGGCGGCTGGGGCAGGAAGGGGACGCCGAGTGCGGGTCCGCCGGCCAGGCTGCTGCCCAGCAGGGCGAGGTAGCCGACGGCGGGGACGAGGAGGAGCGCGCCGAGGCGCCGGACGCGGCGCCGGCGGCGGCCGCTGCCGTCCACGAACACCGGGGCGTCGGCGCCGGGCGCCGCGGCGACCCGGCTCAACCGGACCGTGTCGTCGATCACCGTGGTGCTCCAGGTGGTGCGGGCAGCGAACCGCCGCGGGGGGGCCGGCGGCCGCTGGACCGGGGGCGTTTACACAAGAGTCGCTGCCGCCCGATC